>BBCA01000019.1 GCA_001311805.1 Lentibacillus juripiscarius JCM 12147
GGATTAATGTTAGGTCTAAATAGTGACAACTTTAGCGAGTTTATTTACGGCACCTCGCCCTTTTATCAGTGGTTTTTCCAGTTTATCAGCGATCCATCCTCCCCCTTTATAGAAAAGCTTCATGCATATCCTGCCAACATATTGAAAAGCTATCGGTAGAAAGGATGAGCGTTATGAACAAAGATTTAATCGATTGGCCTACATTTTTCGGGGCTCTCTTCCTTCTCCTAGCTGTTTCCATACCATTAGCAGTATTTCCGGATATAGGTAAAGAAGTTGTTAATTTAGCAAATGACTTTATGACGGGTAATTTTGGTGTATTATACCTCATATTTGGTCTTGCGGCATTTGCTTTCTTAGTATATGTTGCGTTCAGTAAAAATGGACACATCAAGCTTGGGGATAAAGATGCTGAAAAAGAATTCGGCACGATTTCCTGGGCGGCGATGCTGTTTGCGGCTGGTATCGGCTCCAGTATTCTTTACTGGGGAATGATTGAGTGGGCGTACTATTATCAGGGGCCACCGTTCGGCATTGAACCGGAGTCAACGGAAGCGATCAGCTATGCTCCGGCGTATGGCATTTTCCACTGGGGGCCGATTGCGTGGGCCATTTATACATTGCCAGCCCTGCCAATTGCTTATTTTTACTACGTGCGGAAAAACCGGTTTTGAAAATAAGTGAGGCGGTAAGACCGGTTCTCGGAAAGCTGGTTGATACGCCGCTGGGAATTGTCATTGATGTTCTGTTCATGTTTGGTCTCATGGGTGGTGCTGGTACCACACTTGCACTCGGGACACCGATGATTGCTCAGGGTGTCCATGACATTACTGGGCTGCCGCCTAATCTGGCAACGAAAACAGTCATCATGCTGCTGTGTACAGCTATTTTTGCCGTCAGTGCGTATTCCGGACTGCGCCGTGGTATTAAAGTTCTGAGTGATATCAACTTATGGCTGGCCATTTTTGTTCTTTCCTTCATTTTCATCTTTGGTCCAACCCTGTTCATTAGCGAAACGACTTTTACCAGTCTTGGCCTGATTATTGATGAGTTTTTCAAAATGGCGACGTGGCTGGAGCCTTTTGCTAACGTGGGCGGCTTTACCGAAACTGGTTTCCCTGAAGCCTGGACTGTTTTCTATTGGGCATGGTGGCTTGTGTACGCGCCATTTGTTGGACTGTTCGTCGCGCGTATTTCCCGCGGCCGTACTATTCAGGAGATGATTTTCGGCGCGATGCTGTATGGCACGCTTGGCTGTGTGCTGTTTTTCGGCATCATGGGGAACTTCGGACTGCATTTGCAGCTGACGGGCAGTTTCGATGTGGTTGGGTTTATGAATGAAAATGGCGCACCGGCTGCCATCATCGCTATCCTAAATCAGTTGCCAATGGCCGACTTTATGGTGTCCGTCTTCACTATACTGGCGATCATCTTTCTGGCAACCACTTTCGATTCATCGTCGTATATCCTATCAGCGGTTGTTCAGCAGGAAGTGCAAAAAGAGCCTCTGCGCTGGAATCGGCTGTTCTGGGCGTTCACGCTATGCCTGATGCCGCTCGTTCTCATGTATGTAGGGGACCTGCAGACGCTTCAAACCGCAAGTATTGTCGCGGGCTTTCCCGTTCTGTTCATCATGGCGCTCCTGGCCTGGTCATTCATGAAAGCATCCAACGAGGACATACGCGCCTCTAAGGACTATGAACCGCCAACCATCTACATTAATCGCCGGGAAATTGTGCAGCGGATGCGCCAGCGGCAAAAGAAACGTTCAGCCCTGGAAGCTTTGGAGGACAAAGATCCAGAAAATAATGACACAGGGTACGGCGGTGCTCTCCTTGGTAGCCGCCTAAGTTACCTGCGTATGAAACGATAGCGAATGAATATGAAAGGAGGTTTCATCATGGAATGGCTTTCACTCGTCCCATTCGCGATTGTTATTGGGTTTTCAATGTGGTTGAAAAAAAATTCTGCCTGGACTTGTACTCGGGCTGCTTGCGGGGGCATTGCTCGTTGAATTCAGTGTGCTCGGCGGCTCCCAAGAGACTATTTCCTACATTGTCACAACGTTGTCCGATGAAAATAATATTAAAATCATTGCCTTTCTTTACTTGTTCGGCGGGCTTGTCGGTATGATGAACATCTCTGGTGGCATTAAAGGGTTCTCAGAGTGGATCGGGGCTAAAATTGACACCCAGCGCGGTCTGCTCGGGTTAATCTGGGCAACATTGCCATTCACGTTCATGATGCCGATGTTTCGGATTATGATGATTGGCCCGGTCGTCAAATCACTCATGAAGGACCTGAACATGTCAAAGCGCAAAGTTGGCTTTACCATGGATGTCTCCACAAGCTCGGTCATCGTACTCATACCGGTGGCTACGGCCTTCGTCGGCTTTATGATTTCACTGGTGGAAAGCGGCATCCAAAAGCACAATCTCGCGATGGATCCATATCAAATATTTTTGCTGAGCATCCTATTTAATTTCTATGCCATTATCATGCTCGTCATTGGGCTTATTCGAACGTTCTGGTCCTCGTCGGAAAAACAAGGTACCAAAAAGAAAAAGGAAGATGACGAGAACTATCACCGTGCCGGGATTGAAAAAGAATTATCCATGGTTAAAGCCCAGCCGTGGAACTTGATTGTTCCGCTCTTCCTTTTGCTGGGACTGTCTTTGTTCCTTTTATGGCAGGATGGCGTTGCAAAAGGAGCTGATACCGTTTTCCAGGCTTTTTCCCAAGCGGACGCAACATTTGTCATGCTGTTGGCGGTATTCATTACGCTAATTGTGACGTTTGTATTTTACATGATCCGCAAGCAGTCCTTGGAGGAAACGATTTTTCACTTTTATGATGGCGGGAACCAGCTCATGCAGGCGATTATTCTTCTTATTCTGGTATGGTCGCTGTCATTGGTTGCGGAGGATCTTGGTTTTTCCAAGTTCATTAACGCCACGCTCGGTTCATTCCTGCCGAGCTTCACGATACCGGCCATTATTTTTGTGCTTGGGTCAATCGTCAGTTACTTCATCGGCTCATCCTGGGGTACATGGGGATTGTTCATGCCGCTCGGGATTGCGCTGGCTGTATCAACGGACGCTTCCATTCCACTGACGGTCGGTGCGGTGTTTGCCAGTGGTTCGTTCGGAGCGATGACATCACCACTCGGGGATACCACCATCACGACTGCCTCGATTCTGGAGATGCCGCTCGTGGACTATGCCCGCTACAAGCTGAAAATTTGTTCAGTCGGTGCAGCAATCGCTGTGGCAGCCTATCTTGCCGCTGGATACTTCCTGGCTTAATTTTGGGGCTGTCTTGGATTGCCCGTGACTCTTTGGACGGCTTCCCACGAAAATTGTTTATCCCCCACCTTCACGTTTCAGGTTTACCTACGTTTAAAGGTGGGGGGATTACAGCCGTTCATGCGTCATAAAAACCCCCGCCATTACTGTAAATGTCTTGGCGAGGGATTTTGTGTTTCCTGTTCTTTTTCATCATCGTCAATTTCTTTAAATATGTCTCGCTTCTGTTTCATTTCTTCCAGTTGCTGATTCAATTCGTTCAACTGATTCTGCAGCCGATTGATTTGCTGATTGGTGGACAACTGACTCAACATTTCCTCAACGGATTGCGACAACTGCTGAAATTCTTTCTTAGTTACAGGTTGCAACTCCTGTTTTAATGTATATCCAACCTGTCCGTTTGGCTCCAGTGTCGCCCACTCCACGTCGTCTATACTTTTAACATTATTCATCCGTAAATTCATTTCCAGCTGGTCCACTGTCATGCGTAATTTTTTCAGATTTTGTTCCTTTACGGTGCCATTTTCGACTAATACTTTGGATTTGCCAGTAATGATTTTTTCAAAAATGTTCCCTTTTACTTGAGCATATTCCATTATGAATAGGGTAGCAATCAAAAGGGTCCCCACTGCGAGCGTCACCCAGATGTTTTTTCCGGATACCGGCTGGATCAGCAATGAACCGATTCCAATCATAATAACTGTTTGCGGGAGGGTCATTTGCGAAATCGATTTTCTGCCGGCAAGCCTGAGCAAAAGTGTCCCGCCAACCACAATAATAATTGATTTCCATATCCAATCCAGTTCCACTTCATCAAACTCCTTTCTATAGTTAGTTTGATTGGAATCGAGCGGCTTATACATGAAAACTCAGCCCTGCCCACTTCTAAGGTCGTCCATAATCAACACCTTCCAATGTTAAAAAAACTGCCCTGACGCATATGACAGGGCAGCTTTGTTCAGCCTCATTCACTTATTCATTTTGGAGAAAAAGTCGGCGAGCGGGGACTCTTCTTCTTGTGGTTCTTCTGTATCCGGCTCATGCATGTCCTCAAGCTGATTCATATCAACACCATCCAAATCCGGCTTGTCCTCGGAAGGCGGGTCTGGCGGCATCATCTGCTCGAGTTCCAACTCTGGTTCCACTTGAGTATTTGGCTGGTTGCTGTTCAGCGTGGCCAATATCGACGTTGCCCGGACTGGATCCTGCATGAGCTGATACACAATATTACCAATCAGCGCTTCAGAATGTTCATGCTTCAACCAATTTTTCTGCTCTTTGGTAAGCTGACGGGGAAGCGGGACCGTTACCGATTCGCGCTCCCGTGTGAACGTTTCATGAACACCCTTCAGCACATATTGGGCAATTTGGCTGGAAAAATTACGGCGCTCGGTTTCTTTCAGCTTTTGCAGCTGCTTTAAAAGGTAATCGGGTGTATCGGACGGAATCCGAAATGTGATTGATTGCCCCCGTTCAATATTCTTTTTCGACTGTTGCATACAATCACCTTACGCTTCGTCCGCTGCGGCTTGTTCCTTTACTTCCGCCGGGGCGCTTTTGTTCACAACATCCATAATCAGCTTATAATAGGCGTTGGCCATCATCCAGATACTTTCGTGTTCATCTTCAAAAAAGTCGATATTAAAGCCATCCAGTTATTGTTGAGTGCTTTCAGATAATCCTTCAGCACCGCCGAACCGCCGCCGACAAAATAGCAGATTTCCGACTGTGAATTCTTTTGCCATACATTGCGCAAGTGCCGGTATTCTTTTTAGCAAGCTCCAGCAAAATCCGATCGGTAATGTCGTGGACGTTGGTCCGGCTGCCTTTCACCATAATATGATGCCGGTCGTTTTTCCTTGTAATAATATCCACAACATCACGGCGGCTGTCCAGTTCAACCCCGTGTTTGGTCCGAATTTCATCACGGATTTCCTCAAGCGATTCTGCAACACCAAGCGGGAAGCCCTGTGCCTTGTCATCATCCACATTCCGATTCTTTATAACCGCAATATCGGTTGACAGGCCACCGATATCCTGAATCAAAATTTGCTGGTCAATCAACTCTTTGTTAATCACATTGAGATCGTTGTCCATAATTAAATTAACATAGGCAGCAAACCCTTCCGGATATACCTTTACTTCATCAAATTTAATATTCACCTTTTTGCCCTGGTATTGTGGTGTCACTAGAAATTCAACCTGGTGCACGACCCGAGCAGCTGAGACCGGTAACCGACATCCTTGCCTTCCTTCACTTCACGGAGCGGCAGGCCTGTTCCTAATGTATAGTTTGCATCGATGACATCATTTTTACCTTTACCGAATGAATTGCTGCTGACTGCATCCAAAGCTATGGAAGTAAACAGCATCACCAATGTCTGGTCTTCCTCCGATTTACTGCTGCCAGGATCAAGCTCCGTGGAGTTATTCGCCTTCGTTGCCAGATTACCGACACGATAAACCGCATTGTTCTCCTCCAGGGCAGGGGAGTGGATCCGAATGTGCAGATTATCAACTGGATCCTTTTCATCCAGATCTTCTATGCCAATTACCGGCCGATCCTCCATATCACGCGCAATTACATTTGGTATGTAATAAGATTGTTCCATTTTCCCAAAGTTTGCTTTCACGGCATCATTTCCAACATCAACAGCGGCGACTCTTCCTTGTGTCATATGTCTAATTCTCCTCTCATGAAAATGACTTACAATCTGTTGTTCAAATAGATCAGAAAGATAATTTTACAACGTCCTTATATCAAGATTAATAGATTTCAGCAATATGTGCAATCAAACTTTGTATGCATTCTTTTTGTATACTTGTATACAAATACGCAACGCCTTTGTATCAATATGTATACTTGTTTGTGTACAAGAAAACGGATTTGTTTTCCCTGTGTGTACAAATTGTGTATATGTGTACAGAATTGTGTATAGGTATAATTTGGTAGATAAATAGGACGTTTTCTACTAAAGAAACAAATTTATAGGACTTCCCCCTATCGCTGAAAGCATAAAAAACACATGAGAAATCAAGTAAGATCTCATGTGTATGGTTGATAAAATTTAACCTATTCGATTTTGACCCTTTAATCTTATACTGCATTCTCTTTTTTAACTTGTTTACTCCGGAGCTGGCCACATGCAGCGTCGATGTCTGCACCGTTTTCCCAACGCACACCGCACTGAATGCCATTTTCACGCAGTGCCTCATAAAATGCCTGAATCGTTGATGAGTCACTGCGCTGATACTGGTCATGCTCGCTGACGGTGTTGTATGGAATCAAATTCACATAGGATAGATGTTTTTTGTCCGCCAGCAATTCAACAAGCTCTTCCGCGTCTTCCTTATGATCATTGACATCCTTCAACATGATGTACTCATACGTAATACGACGATTGACATTTTCCAAGTAATAGTCAACAGCCTTCATCAGCTTTTCAATCGGAAAGGCCCGGTTTATCTTCATAATCGACGTCCGCAACTCGTTATTCGGTGCATGCAAAGAAATCGCCAAATTCACCTGTGTACCGGTATCCGCCCATTCGTAGATTTTATGCGCAAGTCCACTCGTGGATACGGTAATATGGCGGGCACCGATATTAAGTCCCGCATCATCGTTTACAACATGGATAAAGTCCATCAAATTGTTAAAGTTATCAAATGGCTCGCCGATTCCCATAACGACGATGTGGCTGACGCGCTCGTCGTTTCCTTTGATGTCCATATCTTTTTGCACGTTCATGATTTGCTCAACAATTTCACTGCTGTCCAGGTCACGATTTTTCCGGAGCAGCCCGCTAGCACAGAACGAACAGCCGATATTACAGCCGACCTGGGTCGTCACGCAGACGGAAAGACCATAGTTAAATCGCATCAGCACTGTCTCAATTAAGTTCCCGTCCGACATCCGGAACAGATACTTAATCGTGCCATCCTCTGATTCCTGCTTTACTTCTACCTTCATTGTATGCAGGGCGAAATTTTCTTCAAGCAGGGCAATGGTTTCCTTGTTGACATTTTTCATATCAGAAAATTGATTGATGCGCTTTTTGTATAGCCAGTTCCACACCTGATCAACACGGAAACGGCGCTGGCCATGGTTTGTGAGCCAGTCTTGCAATTGTTCATATGTTAAGCCGTAAATGGATTTTTGCTCATGTGTATCCCTCATTTCCAAACGTTCCAATCACCTATTGTACTATAATACGGCATGCGTGGCAATGTGGCAAAGAAAAAGCCCGTTACAGGCTGCTGCAATGCCCCTCCCCCAGACAGCAAGCAAAATATTGGCATTAAGACAGCATCTGGTCGTATTATTTCCGATAAGGAGTGAATAAAAACATGACAGCGAAAACTTTTAACGATATTCCATTATCCGTTCTGGATCTTGCACCTGTCCTTGAGGGCAGCACACCGGAACAGTCGTTCAAAAATAGTGTGGAGTTAGCGAAAAACGTGGAACAATTCGGGTTCAACCGCTATTGGCTGGCTGAGCATCATAACATGCCGGGAATTGCCAGTTCGGCAACGTCGGTGCTGATCGGCCACATTGCCGGGGCAACCAGCACAATGCGGGTTGGCTCAGGTGGCGTGATGCTGCCGAACCACGCAGCACTCGTTATCGCAGAACAATTCGGAACGCTTGCGACACTATACCCAGAACGAATTGATCTCGGGCTTGGGCGCGCCCTGGTACCGATCAAGCAACCGCCTATGCATTGCGGCGCACATTGAACCAGCGTGTCGAGGACTTTCCTAACCAGGTAGAGGAACTCGAAGATTACTTTGCCGGCACTGCAGGCGTGCATGCCGTTCCTGGTGAGGGGCTGAACATTCCAATCTGGCTGCTTGGATCAAGCGGTTTCAGTGCCCAGCTTTCCGCACAAAAGGGATTGCCATTTTCATTTGCAAGCCACTTTGCCCCAGACAACACGGTTGCCGCGCTGAATCTGTACCGCGACAATTTCCAGCCGTCCGATGTCATGAATGAACCATACGCGATGATTGGGGTCAACATCATTGCTGCGGACACGGATGAAGAAGCCAGACACCTGGCAACAACCCAGCAGCAGCAACTCCTAAGCATCCGGCGCGGACAGCCGATGAAGCTGCAGCCGCCAATCGAAAATACCGATGAGGTTTGGACCGAAATGGAAAAAGCAGTTGTTGAACAGTCGGCAAACTCTCCGTATACGCTGATCGGCAGCAAAGAAACAATTAAAGAAGGCCTGGAGCAGCTGATTGAGGAAACCGAAGCCGACGAAATGATCATCAACTCACAAATTTATGATCTAAAGGCTCGCATCCGCTCCTATGAGATTGTCGGAGAAATAATGGACTAGGACGGTGCTTTTATTCCATAAAACAGCTGCTTGCCGCCAGAGTGCGCGCAGTGGCTGTTTTTTTATGCTTAAATTTGTGAACTTTAGCATTATAATTGTGAACTTTAGGCAAAGTCAATGTGAACTTTAGCATTTTCCTTGTGAACTTTAGCATTTCACCTAAAATCATACAAAAGCCACAACCCATTCGGATTGTGGCTCTATCCCTTACCCATTAGCTGCCTGCTGTAACACGAGATGCGATATCAACGGTGCGTTTTGCCTGATGTTTAACAGCGCCTTCCACATCCTCCACCATGTTGCCGTCCTGATCGACGGAAACGCTAGTGCCGTACGGATTGCCGCCAGCCCCAAAAACGGACTGATCGGAATAGCCGGGTGTCGCAATGATGGCACCCCAATGCATCATGGAAGTATATAACGCAAGCAATGTCGCCTCCTGACCACCATGCGGATTTTGCGCCGAGGTCATGCCGCTGACAACTTTATTAACCGTTTTGCCGGATCCCCAAAGCCCACCTTGCATATCAAGGAATTGCTTCATTTGAGCAGGCAGGTTGCCAAATCGGGTCGGGGCGCTGAAAATAATCGCATCGGCCCATTCAAGGTCATCAGATGAAGCTTCAGGTACGTCTTTTGTCGCTTCATAATGGGCTTTCCATGCCGGATTGGATTCCATCGCCTCTTCTGGTGCAAGTTCCGGCACCTTCACCAGTTTCGTCTCTGCCCCAGCTTCTTTAGCGGCTTGTTCCGCCCATTGTGCCATTTGGTAGTTTGTTCCTGTTGAACTGTAATAAACAATTGCAGCATTTACGTTTGCCATGTTCTCGGACTCCTTTTATGAATGTTATCGAAAAACCCTATTATCGTCTTATAGCATTCCCAATTTCTACTGTTTAATTTACGGGATGAATGGATTAAGTGAGGACTGGTTCCCCATTTAATCGGCGATTTCCACATTTTCATCAGTCATTCTGCCATTGCCCCCCTTCCAAGGTGCGTTTTCATTTTGCCAAACAATATAAATTGATATAGTGGATATAGCACACAAATGAGGGGAGAGATTCTGTATGGATATTTTGTACAAGCAGTTTGAAATTGCGCGCAATGGACTTTTGCGGGAATTAAATAATGCAGATGAGGGGGAAGTTGATGTACAGCCGGAAGGATTCAACAACAACATCCACTGGCATGCCGGACACGTGCTGACCGTTGCCGAGCAATTTTTGTTCGGGTTCCCGGATAATTCCAGCCATCTTCCGCAAGACTATAAAGAATTGTTTGGAAATGGGTCATCCCCTGCCAACTGGCCTGCTAATGTGCCAAGCGTCCAGGAACTGACCGAACAGCTTCAACAGCAGCTGGAACGCATGAAGCAAATACCAAGGGAAAAATTTGATGAAAAACTGGCTCAGCCGTTTCTTGGCGCAGAAACATTCGGTGAGCTGGCGGCGGTGGCCGTGATTCATGAAACAAACCATGCCGGCCGGATCAATTCCATGAAAAAAGCCGTCAATAAATAAAGTCTCATCAATTCACTTATAGTCGAAAAAACCACGCATCCCCAGCGTGGTTTTTCCTATTCTATGAACATTCACAAGCAGTGCAAATCCCCGAATCTCTTTAAACCGTTTCCAGAACGCGCTCGCGCATGGTGCCGTGTTCGGCAAAGTTGTGTGCCAGGAAAACGCTTTTTCCAGGACATGCGGTGTCTGGCCGCCGCGTTCAATTGCTTCCCGATAATAATTCCACAACTGCTCCCGGTACATCGGGTGGGCGCAGTTTTCAATAATTTGCGGTACACGCTCTCTTGGCGCCAGCCCGCGCAGGTCAGCATAACCCTGCTCCGTGACAACGACATCCACATCATGTTCCGTGTGATCGATATGGGAGGCGTACGGAACGATGCTGGAAATGTCTCCACCTTTGGCAATCGATTTCGTAACAAAGATGGCCAGCTTGGCGTTACGGGCAAAGTCACCAGAGCCACCAATGCCATTCATCATCTTCGTACCGGACACATGCGTGGAATTGATGTTTCCATAAATGTCAAACTCCAGCGCTGTGTTAATAGAAATCAGTCCGAGCCGTCGGATGATCTCCGGATGGTTGGAAATTTCCTGCGGACGCATTACCAGTTTATCGCGGTAGTTTTCAAACTGCGAAAAGACTTTTTCCATCTTGTCTTCGGACAGGGTGATCGAGCAGCAGGAAGCAAAGTCAACTTTGCCGGCGTCAATCAGGTCAAAAACAGCATCCTGCAGTACTTCTGAATAAACCTGGAGATGCTCAAACTCCGAATCAACCATGCCGTGCAGTACTGCGTTCGCAACGGAACCGATACCAGATTGAATCGGTGCAAGCTGTTCGGTCAGCCGGCCGGACTTCACTTCGTCCCTCAGAAATTCAAGCAAGTGATCAGCCATCATTTTTGTTTCTTCATCAGGCTGGGTAATCGTTGATGGCGAATCTTTTTGCTCGGTGAATACAATCCCCTTAATTTTCGCTGGGTCGACTTTAATGCCTGACTCGCCAATCCGGTCTTCCGGCTTAGTCAAAGGGATTGGCTGGCGCTCGCCCTGTTTTGCAGGGCTATACAAATCGTGCACCCCTTCCAAAAGTTCTGGCTGGGCGGTGTTAATTTCAACGATAATATTTTCTGCATTCTCAGCAAAAACGAGTGAATTGCCAATGGAGGTTGACGGAATAATGGTGCCGTCCTCCTTTATCGAAATCGCTTCCAAAATAGCGTAATCAATTGTCTCAATCACATTGTGCCGAATCCACTCTGACGTATGTGATAAATGATGATCGACAAATAAGTGTTCACCCTGATTGATTTTTTTGCGCATGACGGGATCCGCCTGGAATGGAAGACGTTATTGATAATCCCGGCCTCGGCAAACATTTTATCGATATCGGAGCCAAGTGATGCCCCTGTGAATACGTTTACTTTAAATGCTTCGTTTTCAGATCTATTTACAAGTGCAGTTGGCACCGCCTTCACGTCACCGGCACGTGTAAAACCGCTCATTCCCAATGTCATGCCATCCTTGATCCATGAGGCAGCATCTTCTGCTGAAACAACACGGTCATGGAGGCGTTCGTCATGAATACGATCCACATGAGCTGTCATGTTGAAACCCCTTTCTTACATGTTTTAAAACTATTCTACCGTAACAGCCAGGGGTTATTGGCATTTTATGAAGGGAATAGCAATTTTTCACGCTGGGAGAGGGCATTTGATGGGTGAAACAGAAGAAAAATGCAAAAGGCAGATATTTTGTGACTGAATGTGAATTTGTATGGTTTTGGCCGCACGGGTTGATATTCGGGGGCTACTACGGTCGATTCTTCTGCTTCTCCGGTTGATATTCGGTGGCTCCGGTCGATTCCTTTGTTTCTCCGGTCGATTCTTCTGTTTTCCGGTCGATATCGGGCGCTCCGGTTGATTCTTCTGCTCCTCCGGTTGATATTCGGGGGCTCCGGTCGATTCTTCTGTTTCCGGTTGATATTCGGGTGGTTCCGGTCGATTCTTCTGTTTCTCCGGTTGATATTCGGGTGGTTCCGGTCGATTCTTCTGCTTCTCCGGTCGATATTCGGGGGCTCCGGTCGATTCTTCTGCTTCTCCGGTCGATATCGGGCGCCTTCGGTTGATATACACTCCCGAGCGATTGATATCCAGAATGCTCAGGCTGCCACTCCCACCATCCACGCCGACCGCACATACCAGCCGGCAGCAGCTCACAACAGCCGCCCAGCCCGCTAAAACCCGAGCAGCTTCCGAAAGTAGCTCGAATACGACTGGCTGACCGGGACTTGGCCGCCATTATCCATTGCCAGCAGAAATGTCGAGTGGGTGTCCGGGTAAATATCTGTAATATGGTGCACATTAACAATAAACGACCGATGACAGCGGATAAATGTCTCCCGTGGCAGTGAGTATTCATAGTCCTGCAGCGCGCGTTTTGTTGTGCCGGCAAATTCCTTTGCGAACACGTAAGTTTTCCGGTCTTTTGCTTCCAGATAGACTACATCATGAAATGGGATTGGTTTCCACCCGTCTGCCGTTTTGACCGTGACCACGGATTTGCCTTCTGTCATTACCGGGTAAATCGCGGTAACGCACCCTTGCAATATTCCGTCTTGGTGAAACGGGACAGCCATTCCGTGATACGGTACGCCGAACACACTGCGATCAATGAATTCGGACACTTTTTGCCCTGAATGTAATGCTTTATGTGCAATCGTTCCTTCAATAACCGGGTCCCCCGGCGCTATTTTTAAATCAATTCGTTTGCTCGGCCGGTAATAGATATATTCCGCTGTATCGGAAACAGCGATGGATATTTCATCTGAAAAAAGTTCCCCGACGACATCAAATAGGGAACCGAACGTTAAACGATCCATGTGACAAGACACCTTTCCTGCAATGTTCTAATGCTACTGTATCATTGCCGGAAATAAAACAACAATTCCTATGTTTCCCTAGTTTTCCATCGGCAGTTTTGGTAATCTTAACAGTAAGAGCAATCATACATAAGGAGTTTTCGTCATGAAGAATATCGTTGTCCTTGGCGGTGGCTATGGCGGCGTCAATATCATCCAAAACCTGATTGAGCAGGACCTGCCGGAAGATGTGCATTTTACGGTGATTGACCGCAATCCATACCACTCCATTAAAACAGAATTTTACACGATTGCGGCGGGCACATCCGCTGATACAAATGTGCGCATGGATTTCCCGGAACATGATAAAATCAGTTACATTTTTGCAGAAGTCAAACACATTGATGCTGAAAACAGGCAAATTCTTTTCCAAGATCGCAGTGAGCCTGCTGCATACGATTATTTAATCATTGGCTTGGGTTGTGAGGATAATTACCATGGTGTGGAAGGGGCTGCGGAGTACACCGAAAGCATTCAGACATTTCATGGTGCGCGTCACGCGGGAATGGCGGTCGGCAATCTGAAGGCGTACGGGAAAGCCACTATTGTCGGTGCGGGCCTCAGCGGCATTGAAGTTGCAGCGGAAATTCACGAAAGCAGGCCAGATCTGAATATCCGCCTTCTGGACCGGGGTACATCGGTTCTAAAGGCATTTGACCGCAAGATTCAAAACTATGTGGAAGACTGGTTCATGAAAAATGATGTAGAAGTGCTGCACGAGGCAAACGTCGAATATGTTGAAAAAGACGGCGTTTGCAACAATGGTGTTTGCTATGTGAACGATGTCACTATCTGGACGGCTGGTGTACGCCCGAACAAACTGGTGCGCGAGTTGCCGTATAAAAAAGATGAGCAGGACAAAATAGTTGTCAATAACTTTTACCAGGTGCCCAAGGATCCGCAAGTGTATGTCGTCGGTGACTGCGCTTCTTCGGAGCATTCCCCGAGTGCCCAGCTCGCCCGGCAGCAGGGAGAGCAAATCGCGGATGTCCTTTATGCAGTCCTAAAAGGAGAAGAACCGAAAGAGCCTGGCAAGCTCAAACTAAAAGGAACACTCGGATCGCTTGGCAGTTCAGAAGGATTCGGCGAGATGATGTCCCAGTCGGTCGTCGGCTATATTCCGCGGCTGGCCAAATCCGGGGTACTGTGGCTGAACAAACGGCACTAAGAACGAACCGCTAGCATACAATCGTAAAATCAAAAGCAATTCATTTCGGGCAGTCGCTAAAAGACCGCCCGATTTTTGCTTTACGAAACTGCCTTCAGCCCAACCACCCCAACAATAATCGCAGCAAGACTTACAATTCGGGACAGGCTTCTCGATTCCCCGAAAAAAAGCATATTCACCAATACCGCACCAGCCGTACCAATGCCAACCCATACTGCATAGGCAACACTTACCGGCAAGTATGCAAAAGCCTGATAAAGCATTGCTACGGAGGTGCATAACCCGCCTACGTAAAGAACGCCATTTTTGAATGACTTGTTTTGACTCAATAATTTCAGACCAATAACGCCACTTATTTCGAACATCGATGCCAGTAATATAAAAATCCACCCCATCAATAAGAACCTCCTTCCGCACGTTTCTCGCCCGCACGATCGGCAATTTTCAGCCCGATTACTCCGGCCATCAGAAGCATGATGAAAAACATTTTAATCACATTCAGACTGCCATTAAATAAAAAGACATCCATCAATGCCGTTCCCACTGTGCCTGCTGCCGCAAAAATGGCGTAAACAGTTCCGGTAGGCAATACTTCACAAGCCTTCCGGAGACATTCCAGGTCCAGTAACATCACAAGCACAATTAGAATCCAGTGCCACCAATGGAAGCAATATTAAAACCGAGCACCCAGCACAGCTCCAGCAGGCAGACGAGTATAAGGTAGATCCATGATTTATTCATTGCTAACAGCACCTCTTTCCGTGACTGACATTCAGTCATTTTTGCGTAAATGAGCAAGGGACATCACACCATTAAAGTCCCAGCGCATGCCCAGCAAATTTCAACACTTCTTTTTTCTTTAATTCAGCAGTCTTTTCATCCTGATGACTGTACATATACGTTTGTTCTGCTGCTTCTTCAATTAGTCCAATCAAAATCTCTGCTGTACGCTGCGGGTGCAGGGAGTCCCGGATAACTCCATCCGCTTTCGCCTTTTCAAGCTGATTGCCGAGCCATGCATAATAAGATTCATAAATCGTCTCCCACTCTTGCATATACTCGGCTGATGCGAGTCCCGCATAAATTAGCGCGAACACATCCCGGTACTCTTTCGTCATGTCAAACACAATATCGACAACCACCTCCAGCTTCTGGGAAAATGGTAATCCCTCATGCACATGTTTCTGAATCTCCTGCAGTATCTTTTCCGTCATAACTTCTGCGATGGAAAGCATGACCGCAAGTTTGGAGGAAAATATAAATAAAAGGTACCCTGCGCAATGCCTGCTCCTTTGACAATGTCCGAAACCTTGGCCTTTTCCATACCTTTCTCACGAAAAACGTTAATGGCGGATTGAATAATTTTTTCTTTTTTATTGTCCATTTAAAAGTCTCTCCAATATCATGACTGACTCTCATTCATTCTACGTTAACTCATCACTGCTGTCAAATTTAGGGATGCCTTTTATTTCTAGTTCTGTTCACATAATGATATAATTAATGCAAAATCTATAAGTGCTTATAAGTGCTTATCTTCTCATTTTGCCTTTCTCTTGCAAGATAATTTCTTCCTGTTCGAGTCACCAACTGCTTCTGGGGGTTTTTCATGGACAACATTAATGAAACAGTATTGGAAGTCATTTATTCTATTTTACCGATTGCCGTTGTCATAACGGTGCTGCAATTTACGATCATCTGGCTGCCAATGGAGGCATTTGTGCAGTTTTTGATTGGCGTTGTATTTGTCGGAATCGGACTCATCCTTTTTTTTACTCGGCGTCAATGTCGGACTGCTACCGGTTGGGGAAATGATCGGTTCCGCTCTGACGAAAACGAAAATGCTGTGGGTTATCGTATTGTTCGGGTTTTGCTGGGGGCGGTTGTGACAATCGCAGAACCGGATGTCCGGGTGCTTTCCTCGCAAATTGATGAAGTCTCAGGTGGTGCGATTCCACAGAGTACCCTTATTCTCGCTGTTGCGCTTGGGGTCGGAATTTTCGTCGGACTAGCCATGCTGCGGATCATCTTCAACATCAGCATTGTCTATCTGCTGGCTGGCGGGTATGGGCTAATCTTTTTGATTGCAGCGTTCACCCCGTCGCAATTTGTGCCCATTTCCTTTGATGCGGGCGGTGTGACAACCGGCCCGCTGACAGTCCCATTTGTGCTGGCACTGGGGGTCGGTGTTGCCACGGTGATCAGGGGTAAATCAGCGTCAAGTGACGGGTTCGGCCTTGTCGGACTTGCCTCCATTGGCCCGATTTTGTCCGTGCTGATTCTGGGAGTGATATACGGATGAACCTGCAAATATTTGAGGGCTTTGGCCAGACGATGCAGGAGGTGGCCATTGCTTTACTGCCCCTGGCCATCCTGTTTGCGATTTTTCATTTTGTCTTTTTAAAACTGCCACTTCGGAAATTATTGGATATTGGCATTGGCTTTGTCCTGACATTCGCCGGTCTGTCCTTGTTCCTGCAAGGTGTTCACATTGGCTTCATGCCATTTGGAGAAAAATGGGTGGCGTTTTAGGCGGTCTGTCCTACCGTTGGGTTTTAATTCCGATTGGCTTTGTAATTGGTTTTTGCCATTTATGCTGAACCCGCCGTCGCTGTCATGGTCGAGCAGGCCGAGAAAGTTTCCGGCGGTTATATACCGGAAAAACTCCTGCTGTACACACTGTCAATCGGTGTCGGCATATCGGTAGCACTTTCCATGGTTCGTTTAATTTATGGCTTTTCCCTATGGTATTTTATCATTCCGGGTTATATAATAGCATTTGTTATGATACGCTATGCACCAAAGACATTTACCTCCATCGCCTTTGATTCTGGTGGCGTGTCAACCGGACCAATGACCGCAACGTTTGTCCTGGCTATGTTCACCGGCATCGCCAGCCAAATTGAAGGCCGTGATCCGCTCCTGGACGGGTTTGGAATGGTTGCAATGGTTGCGCTGGCCCCTATATTATCAGTACTAACGCTCGGAATATTGTTCAGCAGAAAGGAGAAAGGTCAGTATGCCAGTGACGATTCAAGGGCAAAAGCTCATCATCACGATCGTTAAAAAGATAAGGCTAAAAAGGTGGTTCAGGCTTCCCGAAACGCCGGTGCTCAGGGTGGAACCACCCTTTTTGGGGACGGATTCCGGCTTAATGAAAAAAGCGTATTCTGGGTATACCGGTTGAACGCGAAAGAGCCGTCATACTGACACTTGTATCTGACGAGATTTTTGAGGATGTGAAGGAGGCCATCATTGCTTCCGTCCATTTGGATAAACCAAGACAGGGCATTGGCTTTGTGATCGACACAAAGCACATTTCTGGCATTCACCACTTGCTCGGATGGAATGGAGAAAGTGCCGAAACGGCCAAAGAGGGGGCAGCTGTCACAATGAATGAGCAAAAAGAGTTATACGATTTAATCATTACGATCGTCAACAGAGGCGATTCAGAAAAGTAATCGATGCAACCAGAAAGGGTGGCGCTGAAGGCGGAACAATCCTGCACGGGCGGGGAACTGGTGTCCATGAAAAAGCTAAGCTGTTCAATATTATGATCGAACCGGAAAAGGAAATGGTGCTGACCCTGATTGAAAAGGACAAAACGAAACAAGTGCTGCAAACAATTAACGAAGATGCAGAGCTGAAAAAGCCGGGCAAGGGAATCGCCTTCGTTCTGGAAGTGGATAGCACCGTCGGAATCAGCCATGAAATGAATGAAAAAGTGCGTGAAGAATATAAGAAGCAAAAGAAGAAAAAGAAAGAGAAGAAGGAAGAGTGATGGGGGCTCTTCCTTCTTTTTGTGTGAAGTGGTTCTAGAATCCGGACTCGCCAGCGCCCTCGCTACTTTTTCGAAGTAAATGAGGCTGGCATTACAGCTGCAGTTACCACAGCCTTGGCACAGACGGTGTCCCCTGCATACACTTCTGTATGAACTTGAAACTTTTTCGGATGAATTTCCTCCGGTACACCGACTGCCCGAAGTGTCACGTCCTGTGGTGTCGGCTTCATGAAATCCACTTGCAATGATGCCGTCACAAATCTAGGTGGCTCCGCTCCATCCCCGGGTTCATGCCCGTTCTTCCGGTGCAGGGCCAACGACGCTGAGCCGGTTCCATGGCAGTCAATCAACGAGGCAATCAAGCCCCCGTACACAAAACCGGGTATCGCCGTATGCTCCGGTTTCGGCGTATACATGGTCAGCGTCTTTCCCCCATCCCAGCCGGTACGAAACTGATAACCATCCTGATTAAGACGTCCGCACCCATAGCAATGGGCAAAATCATCCGGGTAATCATCCTGGATAGCAAGTTCGATTTGATTCGTCATTGTATCTCCCTCCCTTGTAAACACAGTATACCATGATAGCGATTACAACGGTGGTGTCAGCAGGCAGATTGTTTTTATCGGCACGAGTTACACACGCTTATCTGCCAATTTACCAATGCCGGCGCTCTCCGAATAGAATGTAAAAAGAGCCCGGAATCACCAGTCTCCGGGCTTTGCTCAGGCTATTATTGCTGTTGTTGCATAAACGCATTAAAGTCGGACATGGTTGGATTCCCAATATAGTGCCCGCCTTCAATCTGCAGTGTCTGTCCGGTCATAAACTTCGACTCATCTGAGGCAAGAAATAGCACAGCATTACCAATGTCCTCTGGTTCCCCGTGATAAGGAAGGGCATTGAACTTTTCAAAAATGCCCAACACTTCTTCCGGCATATTATTTTGGCCGCTGGTGTCAAGATAAGCCCTGGTGCAACCGCATTACAGCGAATATGGTCTTTGCCATATTGTACAGCGATATAGCGGGTCAAATTGACAACTCCGGCTTTAGAAGCACCATATGCCGAGCGAATGGAATCACCAGCAAATCCAGCCATGGAAGCAGTGTTTATGATGGATCCGCCACCATCTTTTTTCATATACGGAATGGCATACCGGCTTCCGAGCAGCACACTTTTTAAATTAACATTCATCAAACGGTCCCATTCTTCCAAGTCCATATTGACGACATCGAGATCTTTTTGCAAATTCGTCAGTCCAACATTATTATAGAGTACATTAAGGGTCCCATACTGCTGAACGGTGAAGTCGACCGCCTCTTTAATTGACTCTTCCTTTGCGGCATCTAAAAACAGACCACTTGCTTCTCCGCCATCCCTCTTGATGCTGGCAGCAGCCTCTTTTGCACCTTCCTCATTAAAATCTCCAATGACTACTTTTGCTCCCTCTTTTGCCAGCAATGTTGCTGCTGAGAGGCCAATTCCCGAAGCACCACCAGTTATCAGTGCAACTTTATCATTTACTCGTCCCATCATTCAGATCTCCCTTCATTTCTCAAGCTGGTTCAGTAATTTTTCATAAATGGTCCGGAATTGCTTAATTTCGTCTTCCGTCAACGTTTCAAATAGATCCTGACGCAATGCTTGTCCTGTTTGCTGGGCGTCCGCAAGTGCTTGCTGCCCCGCTTCGTTAATAGCTAGAAGCACCTTTCGCCGATCCTGTTCATCATATGTTCGGACGGCATATCCCTCATCAATCAGCTTATTCGCAACATTGGTCATCGCACCCGGTGTGTAGCCAAGTTCCCTGGCAACTGCAGATGGCTTACAGGAACCTTTCTGGTGCAGCTGAGATAAGACAAGGATAGAAGAAATGCCAATGTTATGGTTATAGGCTTCATGGAAACGGATGATGGATTCATTGGTAAATCGCTCGACCGATCGGATGAGATAAAAGATAGAATCGTCCATCCAATCACCTCAAAACTTCACAGTGCCGCCGTCCACATTCAGCGTCTGCCCGGTAATATAGTTAGAGTCGTCACTTGCAAGGAACAAAGCGGCACGGCCAATATCTTCTTCCAGTTCACCAAAGCGCTGCATAGGGATTTTGTTTACGACTTCCTGGTAATACTCGGGCTCTTCTTTCGCCCACTGCTGCACGCCTGGTGAGTTGGCAATCGGTGCAATCAGATTGACATTGATGCCGTCCTTGCCAAATTCATTGGCAGCAACCCTGGTAATGGCACGGATTGCTTCTTTTGCCGCAGCATAGGCAGCCTGGCTTGCATGCCCCTGAATCCCTGCGCCTGATGCAAAATTAATGATTTTGCCTTTCGTTTCCCGCAAATGAGGAACCGCTGCCTGCATCAGATAAAACGTCGGATAAAAGCCGGTATTAAATGACAAATCCATGTCTTCCTGCGTTGTCTCCAAGAATGGCTTGTTTTTCGATGCGTGGGCGTTATTGACGAGAATATCAAGCTTTCCGTACTGACTTACAACGTCGCCAACGATCCCTTTTAATTTGTCGTGTTCAGCCAAATTGGCCTGAATGAAGGACGACTCCGGCTGATATTGCTGCAGTTCCTTGACAACTTCCTGACCAGCTTCTTCATTCAAGTCCACAATGACCACGTTGGCGCCTTCTTTGACAAAAGCCATCGCCATGCCTTTGCCGATGCCTCCTGCGCCACCAGTAATAATCGCTGTTTTATCCTGCAATCTGCCCATATAACTCACTCCTTGATTAGATTCTATATTTATTTTAACACTAAAATATTCAATGGTTAAATGCCGAATAATGAATAACTGTATACACGGACTGGCAACATCAGTTACCGCTTGCCGTTGTACCTGCCTGCCAGCCATTTGAAGAAAAACGGGACAAACAACATAATGACGAGCAGCCGGAAAAGCTGATAACTAGTCACGACGGAAACATTCCCACCAACGGCCGCAGCTGTCAGCCCCATTTCCACCATGCCGCCTGGTGCGGTGCTGAGAAAGGCCGTACTGTAGGTCAGTTTATACAAAGCAGCCAGGCCATAGCCAAGCCCGAATCCGAATAGGACTAGAACAACAATTGTCACAAATGTATACACCATTATTTTTTTCCAGTTTGGCAGTTCCCGTGGTTTCATTTGCAGGCCGATATGCACGCCAATAAACAGCTGGGCAAGGTCAATGAAACTGACAGGCAGTGCCGGGGCAGGGAGCCCTGTGACATTCAGCACAATCGTCAGCACCATCGGGCCGAGCAATAATGCAGCCGGTACCCGCAGCCGACCAAATAACCAAGCACCAGCGACCATAAGCAGCGGGTATAGCACATAGGTGTATACCGGAAGTCTTAGCCAGCCCGCACCTGAGCCACTATCACCCGCAGCTGAAGCCATAGCACCGGGGTCGCCACCAACCAGATAGACCGTTACAATCGGCACCGCAATAACAATCACCATCACACGCATCGTCTGCAGAAACGTGATAATGGTCGGGTTCAGCCCTTTTATTTCATCAAGCAGCGCCATAATTTGGGACAGCCCCCCAGGCACACTCCCAATCATACAGCTCGGCAAATCAAGTCCCGTCAATTTGGAAAAGACGGCTCCCATCAATAAACTGAACATGATGGTCAGTACCGTTACCGCTATCATCGACGGAACATGGTCCCCCATCTCCACC
Organism: Lentibacillus juripiscarius JCM 12147; assembly: GCA_001311805.1. Next base: position 21,736 of record BBCA01000019.1, read on the forward strand.
AGTGTTTCTTTTGTAAACGATGTACCAATCAAATAACCGAGCAGCACCATGGCAATTTTCCGGAACAAAAACGGCCAGTGCAACTCCCGCTGTGTACTGACGCTCCACACCGCCACGGTTACGAGTGAACCGATAAGCCATGGGAGCGGAATATGTATTAGAGAAAAATCGCAACGCCTACCAGCGCTACCAGTAGTGTCTCCAAAAACGCACGCCACTTAAACACCTTGTTCATCTCCTCTGTGAATGTACCCTGCTGAATAACAAAGAACCATCATGGTGATGGTTCTTTGCCATATTATAGAGGAAAAGATAGGATTTGTTAAAATTGCTCCATCGGTAAATAAGATTATATATAGAAAAACATGATTCACTGAAACAAGTTAACGAACATACCATTTTCGTCATGCATGCTTGCTAAACGGGGTTAAAACTTCTTCAACTGCTTTTATATCTTTAGAAAAAACACGGTCATTTGTTATACTCGGAACAACATCCCGAAGTTTTTCCCATAACTCTTGTAATTTAGGAGCTGATTTTTCAGATCCTTTGTATCCAACCGCCTGTAACGCACAAATACATTCAATCGAAAGGACTTTGCGGGAATTTTGTACAATTGATCCCGCGTGTCTAGCGGCAGTCGTACCCATACTTACATGGTCCTCTTGGTTTGCTGATGAAGGAATGGAATCGACGCTTGCAGGGTGTGCTAATGTTTTATTTTCCGAAACCAAAGATGCTGCGGTATATTGCATGATCATTGCGCCTGATTGCAAACCGGGTTTGGGACTTAAGAACGGAGGCAGATCATTAAGCTGCGGGTTAACTAACCGTTCAACACGGCGCTCAGATATATTTGCCAGTTCTGCTATAGCAATTTTTAAGAAGTCCATTGCAAAAGCTATTGGCTGACCGTGAAAATTACCTCCAGATATAACCAAGTTACCGTCATCAAAAATAAGCGGGTTATCCGTAGCGGCATTCGCTTCAATTTCCAGTTTCTCTTTTACATAATCAAGCGTTTGCCATGTTGCACCATGAACTTGTGGAATACAACGAATCGAATAGGCATCCTGAACACGTTTTTCGCCTTGTCGTGTAATTAATTGGCTGCCTTCCAGCCAATCGTTCATTCTTTCTGCCACTTGTTCCTGTTGCTTAAATCCTCTTGCTTGATGAACAACCGGATGAAATGCATCAATGATACCTTCCAGTCCCTCCGTGGTTAGTGCTGCAATCCACTCACTGTCATATGCAAGTTGCTCGGCTTCTATATAGTTAATAACACCCATTGCAGTCATAGCTTGCGTACCATTAATCAGTGCCAAGCCTTCCTTCGCCTTTAATGTTATTGGTTCAACGGCTTTCGCATCTAACACTTGTTTGGCATCGACCGGTTGACCATCATCAAAAACGCTTCCTTCTCCAATTAATACAAGTGCCAAGTGTGCCAGGGGGGCTAAGTCTCCTGACGCCCCCAATGATCCTTGCTGCGGAATAACCGGATGAACCTGTCTGTTGATCAGTTCTTTCAACAGTTCAACCACGTCTGAGCGAACTCCTGAATATCCTTTTAAAAGAGCATTAAGCCGAAGTACCATCATTGCTCTTGAAACTACTTCCGGAAAAAAGTCACCAACACCACATGCATGCGAGCGTATTAAGTTAAGCTGCAAATCCTCCACGTCTTCTTCATTGATAATGACGTCACTGAATTTGCCGAAGCCAGTGTTAATCCCATACACTGTTTTTATTGGATACAATTGCTTCAACAGCCAGCCGGCTATTTTGAACATCATGCATACTCTTTTCCGAAATTATAACTTCTTCCATGTCAATACAGATTCTTTTTAATTGATCTATCGTTAGTGAATGACCCATTAATTCAATCATTTACTATTCCTCCCACGGTGAAGTCCAACTACTAGCTCCCCTCCCTTAACTACGCCATCAACATGATTCATCCCATAGTTGTACGACAGCATCAGATAGTTCGGCACATCAAATATAGCTATGTCAGCCTGTTTTCCTACCTCCAGGCTGCCGATTGTGTCAGCGCGGCCGATGGCATGGGCTGCATTAATCGTTGTTGCGGTCAATACTTCTTCCGGTGTCATGCCCATCTTCAGGCAGCCCAGATTCATGATGAACTGCAGGGACAGTGTCGGCGATGAGCCTGGATTGGCGTCGGTGGACAGTGCGACAGGCACACCGCCGTCGATCATTTTCCGTGCATTGGCATATTCCGCCATCAGGAAAAACGCCGTTCCCGGAAGCAGAACACCCATCACATCGTTAGCAGCCATTTTGCGAATGCCTTCGTCAGACGCCTTCAAAAGATGATCGGCTGAAATGGCACCGACTTCTGCAGCCAGCTCAGCACCGCCATATGGTTCAATTTCATCAGCATGGATTTTTGGAGTAAGCCCGTATTCCTTACCGGCTTCCAATATCCGTCTTGACTGGTCCGGTGTGAAAACGCCACGCTCGCAGAATACATCGTTAAAGTCGGCAAGCTTTCGCCGGGCCACTTCCGGAATCATCTCTTCAATCACCCGGCTGACAAATGGTTCCGGGTTATCCCGCTCATCAACAGGAACAGCATGCGCACCCATAAACGTGGAGACGATATCCATGGCATGATCCTTGTTCAGCTTAGCGGCGACTTCCAATTGCTTCAATTCATGCTCAAGGGACAGGCCATAACCGCTTTTGGCCTCCACCGTTGTTACTCCGTACTGAAAAAAGGTATCGAGACGCTGCTTTGACTCCTCATACAGCTGGTCAAAATCGGCCTCCCGTGTCGCGCGAGTTGTCGCATGGATGCCGCCCCCGGCATTCATAATCTCCATATATGACTTACCTTTCAGCCGCATCGCATACTCATTTTCCCTGGTCCCGGCATGAACAAGATGGGTGTGCGGATCAATCAGGCCAGGTGTAACGGTTTTCCCTGTGGCATCCAGCACCTCAGCTTCGGCTAGCACGTTTCCATATTCTTGTGTAAGCTCTTCCAGTGTGCCCACTGCCAAAATTCTTCCATCCTGAATAAGCACACTGCCATGTTCAATGATGTTCAATTCCTGCATGGCTTTCTGTCTGGCCGGCTTCTCTGTATGGCCGGCCATCGTCACTACCTGTGCAGCATTTTTTATATGAAGTGTTTTTCCCATGTTAAGCCTCTCCTTTGTTGTTCAGCATTGGAATTTGGACGCCTTTATCGCGTGCGGTCTCCTCTGCCAGTTCATAACCTGCATCCACATGCCGTGCGACTCCCATGCCTGGGTCAGTCGTCAGCACCCGCTCCAGCCGCGCTTCTGCGTCTTTTGAGCCGTCTGCAACAATGACCATTCCAGCGTGCAGCGAGTAACCCATGCCGACACCGCCGCCATGGTGGACACTCACCCAGCTGGCTCCGCCGACACTGTTAATTAGGGCGTTCAAAATCGGCCAGTCGGCTACCGCATCACTGCCGTCTTTCATGCCTTCTGTTTCACGATTTGGTGATGCGACCGACCCGGAATCTAGATGGTCACGGCCGATTACAATTGGTGCTTTCAATTCACCACTTGCAACCATGTCATTGATGATTTTGCCGAACCGGGCGCGCTCCCCGTAGCCGAGCCAGCAGATTCGTGACGGCAGCCCTTGAAAGCTGATTTTTTCCCGGGCCATACGGATCCAGTTGCAAAGGGATTCATTATAGCTGAACTCCCGCAAAATTACTTCATCGGTCTTATAAATATCTTCTGGATCACCAGACAGCGCCACCCAGCGGAACGGTCCTTTGCCTTCGCAAAATTGTGGCCGGATATATGCCGGCACAAAGCCAGGAAAATCAAACGCGTTATTGACGCCTTCATCTTTGGCAACCTGGCGAATGTTGTTACCATAATCAAACGTAATGGCGCCTTTTTGCTGCATCGTTAGCATCGCCTCCACGTGCCGGGCAATGCTCTTGCGTGACAGTGTTGTATAATTTGCTGGATTCTTCTTCCGTAATTCCGCGCCCGCCTCCAATGTCATTTCAGCCGGAACATAGCCATTTTCGGGTCATGAGCTGATGTCTGATCGGTAAGCACATCAGGGATAAACCCTTTTTCAATCATGCCCGGCAGCAGTTCTGCTGCATTGCCGAGCAGCCCGATCGAGAGTGCCTTGCCCGCGTTACGTGCTTCCCGTGCCAGTCGCAGCGCGTGGTCCAAATCATCTGCCTGTGTGTCGAGATACTTGGTCTCCAGACGTCGGTCAATCCGGTGCTGATCAACTTCCACGGCAATGCAGACACCGTCATTCAGCGTGACTGCGAGCGGCTGTGCACCGCCCATGCCGCCAAGCCCAGCTGTCAGTGTAATGGTGCCTTTCAAACTGCCGCCAAAATGCTGTCGCGCACACTCCGCGAATGTTTCATACGTTCCCTGGACGATGCCCTGGCTGCCAATGTAAATCCAGCTGCCCGCTGTCATCTGGCCGTACATCATCAGTCCTTTCTGATCAAGCTCATTGAATTGATCCCAATTTGCCCATGCCGGAACCAGGTTGGAATTGGCAATTAACACTTTCGGCGCATCCTTGTGCGTCCGGAATACCGCGACCGGTTTACCGGACTGCACGAGGAGTGTCTCGTCATTTTCGAGCCGCTTCAGTTCCCGAACAATTACCCCAAAGCTTTCCCAGTTCCGAGCTGCTTTTCCAATGCCACCATACACAACCAGCTCATCCGGGTTTTCCGCTACGTCCGGATTCAGGTTATTGTGCAGCATTCGAAGTGCCGCTTCCTGCAGCCACCCTTTCGTATTTAATTCTGTTCCGTGGTATTGCTCGACCGGTCCTTTTGTTTTTTCCGCCATGTCATCATCTCCCCCTTTCATATATAAAACGCTTTCAAATTTATTTACGAAACGCCCGCATTGTTTCGGCAACCAGATTGGCAGCGAGTCTGACTGTTTTGTCGCTTTCATCCACAAGCGGGTTCACTTCCGAAATATCAAAACTGATTACATTGCTTTTTCCCGCCACATAGGTTAATAGTCTTTTCACTGTTTTCGGGTCCAACCCCAATGGTGACGGTGCACTCACGCCCGGTGCTGCAGATGCTGTAATCGAGTCGGTGCAAAGTGTCATGATTACTGCATCATGCCGTTTCGAAAAGTCATCAATCACCGCAAACGTATCTTGGAATTCATTCGATGCGATATCTTTTTCCAAAATATACTCACAACCTAATTTCCGGGCGATCGCAAACAATGACTGTGTATTGCCGAACTCCTGAATACCAAGGCACAAATAGCCGGCTTTATCATCCTTCTCCAAAATCTGCCTGAACATCGTGCCGGACGATGGCTCCGGATCATGCCGCATATCAAAATGCGCATCAATGTTGATGATTCCTATCGTTTTGTCAGGACCGATATATTCCCTTGCACCAAGATAATGGCCGTACAATGTTTCATGTCCGCCACCGAGGATGATTGGCGTTGTCCTTTTGCTCAACATTTTTGATACATGCCGGCCCAGTTCCGCCTGTGCTTCCTCAAGTGCATGCCCCTCGCAGCATACATTACCGGTGTCAACTGGCACGATACCCTTATCCAGGTTATACGGCAGTTTTGCTAATTGTTGCCGAATTGCATCAGGCCCCCGTGCTGCACCTCGTCGGCCTTTATTCCTTCTGACACCTTCATCACTGGCGAATCCAACAATGCCAAACGCATGTTTATTTGCCTCCAGTTCATCCAAATTCTTCACCGAAACGACCTGATGAAAACGAAAACCAGCCGGATCGGAGGCATCATCAACTCTGCCAGTCCAAAGCTGTTGATCTGTCGTCTCAAACATAACAAACACCTCAATTGATATGCCTTTATATTTCTGAAAATAATAACTTTGGTTAATATTATAATTTAACTATGGTATAATGACCAATACTTATTACTTATGTTTCGATAGATTTTATCTATGGGGGGGACCTGGATTGGAATTCCGCCAGCTGCTCTACTTCATCACGCTTGCCGATGAGAAAAATTACACCCGCGCCGCCAGCACTCTGCATATCGCACAGCCTTCTCTAAGTGCTGCTATCAAGAAGCTTGAACAGGAATTGGAATTGTCCCTAATGGACCGATCTTCCCGCGGGTTCCGCCTGACCAGTGAAGGAGAAATTCTTTATCAGGAAGCAAAAAACTGATCCATCACTATGAGCATGTCTCATTTGAAATGGACCGGCTCAAGCAGCAGGGACCGCTCGAACTGTCCATCGGCCTGATTGAGTCATCGATGTTTTTCGTCTCGGGCATTCTCACCCAATTCAAGCAGGAGTACAACGATGTGCGCATTCGCCTGCTGGAAACGCTGAGCCTTTCCGATGTCGAGCAGGCGCTGAACAATTTCGATATCCATCTAGCTATCACCAATCAGTACATACACAAAGACGATATCGAAACCATTCCCATTTATGAAGAACGTCTAGTTGCGCTGCTTCCGCCGGGCCATAGGCTTAACGAACAGAAGACACTGGCTATCTGTGATTTGGACGGGGAAAATTTTATTGTCTGCAAGGAAGGGTTTCAGACACGGCGGGATATCCTGAATGCTTTCAGCAAATCGGGCATCAAGCCTAACATCCAGTTTGAAATTGAGCGTTTCGAAACAGGCTCAAGCCTTGTCGAAGACGGTCTCGGCATTACCGTTGTGCCGGAAAACTATATTCGTTATGCCAACAACGCCCGCTGCACCAGCAAAGCAATTGAAGGGGCAGGCATTTCACGCACTGTTTATCTTGCGTATGACAAAAACCGCTATCTGCCGCCGATTGTGGAGCGATTTATGGAGTTGGTGAAAGCGTCTTTCCGGGCAGATTGACTTTTGTCCTAAAAATAGGGACCAGGAACGGATAGAGTGTTATTATGAAGCAAAAATTATTTTAGCTACAAACAGGCAATGTCCTGCCTGTTTCCTGTTATTATCTTTTTGACGCTTTTCAGTTGTAATAAAAGAATTTATTAGTAACTCTTCATAAGGTTCATGATTTAACAAGAGAAATTGGAGATAAAAATAATTGGCTTGTTATAACGAAGCCGATTAGCTATATTAAAACGCTAATACGGAAATATAATGAAATAAAGAACAGGAAGAGGCGATTGAAATGGATGTAAGATACCCAATTGGTAAATTACAAGTTCCCGAAAAGGTAACATTTGATACTATTCAAGAATGGTTAAGGCAAATCGAAACGTACACGATTCGATTAAGAGAAACGGTTGACTCATTAAGTGATGAGGAATTAAGCAAAACTTACCGTGATGGTAGCTGGACAGTTCGCGGGCTTGTTCATCATATTGCTGACTCTCAGTTGAATATGTATCAACGTTTGAAGCTGGCTTTAACAGACGAGAGACCAACAGTACCACCTTTTGACGAAGAAAAGTGGGCTATTCAACCGGATACAGAGCTTCCCGTAGATTGTTCTATAAAAATGTTGGAAGGTATAAATGAACGCATCGTGTCTTTAGGTCAGCGTTTAAATGAAGAGCAATTGGATCGAACTTTTGTTCATCAGATAACTGGTAACATAACAGTTGCAACAAAGATTGCAAAATTAGCTTGGCATGAAGAGCATCACTTAGCCCATATAAAAATCGCATTATCAAAATAGCATAATATGTAAGGAATTGGCTTATCAAAACTTGATAAGACAATTGTTTGAAATGGGGAAAGAAAACACTTTAAAAAACGCTCAGAATATATCTGAGCGTTTTTGTTTGCTGCTTATATTGTTCATTTAAAACGGATTCGTCGCCCACTGCAGTGATTGTTTGATAAAAATGCGCGGATGCAATTTCAGCTGGGACACCATGTATTCGGCCATATCCTCCGGCTGCATATATTTCTCTTTATCATTCTTTTCGGGGTCATCGCCATACATCATTTCCGTTGCTACCATGCTCGGATTCAATGTGAACACACGGATATTATGCGGCCGAACTTCCTGCATAAGTGCCTCAGACATTCCTTGAACAGCGAATTTGGACGCACTGTACGATGTCGATCCGGCTGTTCCTTTCAGCCCGTTACTGGACGAAATAGTGATGATATCCCCTTGATCTTTTTCAATCATCTGCGGTAGAACAGCCCGAGTGACATGGTATGTGCCAAAACATTCACTTCGAGTGTGTGCTTCCAGTCTTTCGGATCAAGGTCCAGAAAACTTCCTTTCAAACCGATTCCAGCATTGTTGATAAGAATATCAGCGGGGCCAACGTTTGTCGGAGTTCGGAAACGGCCTGCTCCACTTTATCCATATCGGCAATATCACAGACGGCATAACTTGCTTGCACACCCTGTGCTTCAACTTCCTCCGCTACAGTCTGCAGTTTGCTCTCCGTCCGGGCAATCAACCCAACATGGACACCTTCACGCGCCAATTCAAGTGCCGTCGCTCTTCCAATCCCACTCCCGGCGCCAGTTATGTACGCTACTTTTCCTTGTATATCCTGTCCCATTCCAAACCACTCCTTATCAAAATATTCCTATTGTTCACTTTAAAGTTTCCTGAAATGATATTCAATCATGACGGCTCAGCAACAAAAACATTAGAAAACTTTTTCTTTTGATGACACTTTTCGCTCTCCGCAAACGATTATAGCTATGAACCACTATATTGAAGGAGGAACATACATATGAACTATATTAAACAGATTAACGTGTTTTACAGTCAGCTTGAGATTCGCCCGCTGTCGCCATCTGCCATTTCCCTCTGGCACGCACTCATGCACATCAACAACAAAGCAGGCTGGAAAGAAACGTTTACCGTTGCGGGAATGGTTCTGCGCCTAAAATCCGGTCTGAACGAAAGCTCCTTTAAACGTGCCCGAAGTGAACTAAAGAAAAATGGCTGCATTACATACATACCAGGCCGGGGAAACCAAGCTCCAAGCTATCAGCTCACCTGCCTTTGCTCCACAATGGACCACAGTGCAAACGGGTTTGCGGACGGAAGAAGTGACCACGTTATGAACCACACGACGGACCACAATGCGGACCACGCAACGGACCAGATGATGGCCCACACTTCGGACCACTTTACGGACCATGGCACGGACTACACGGCGGACCTTGCCGCGGCCCCATTAGTTAAACAGAAACATAAAAAGAAACATAAACAAAACCAAATGAAACAACTGCAGAAGCTATTATTTTTTACGAGAAACAGATTGGGGCCGTGCCACCATTAATCAGAAATTCCATCATGAATTGGATTGACGATGTTGGCGACCTGCTCGTCCTAGAAGCGATGAAACGGGCATGGAAGCGCAACAAACCAAGCTGGAAATATATCCGGGGTATTTTGCAAGCATGGGTAAATGCCGGCATTCAGACCGTAGAGGCAGCCCAGGCTGAGGAAATGGTGTTTCACCACAAGCAGACATCCTTCCGCAAAAATGCAGCACCCGAAGAAGTAATTCCTGACTGGTTCAAGAAGCGGAAAAAGAATCCGTCAAAGCAAAAGACACAAGTGCCTACACCAGAAGAAACAGCAGAAACCGAGCGGCTGCTCACCCATTTTCGAGCAAAAACCAAGTAAATGCAGTGGTTATCTTTTTTCTTGCCCTATGGTTATGGCGACGGGGTGGATGTCTGGTGGGTGGGCACGGGGTGATTTTCTTTGGCATTCGGTTGATTCTCGCCACAAACCGGGTGATTTTCCCTGCCATTCGGTTGATTCTCGCCACAAACCGGTTGATTTTCTCTGCCATTCGGTTGATTCTTGCCCAGACCGGTTGATTTTCTCTGGCATCCGGTTGATTCTTGCCGCAAACCGGTTGATTTTCCCCGACGTCCGGTTGATTCTCGGCGCAAACCGGTTGATTCTCCCTGGCATCCGGTTGATTCTTGCCACAAACCGGTTGATTCTCCCTGGCATTCAGTCGATTCTCGCCCAAAACGGTTGATTTCCCCCGACGTCCAGTTGATTCTCGCCCAAACCGGTTGATTTCCCCCGGCATCCGGTTGATTCTTGCCACAAAACACGATAACCCAGCAACGGCAAAAGTTTCTAATTCACAAAATCTGCCACTGCAATCCCGGCAATCATAACAAACTGCTGTACGACAGCCCCAGTATCGCCTATAATTTGGACAAAAGGGGGAAACACCATGGCTAAGAAACAACGACACATCCAAAAGCCGGATTTGCCGGAACAGCTGGAAAAGATGACCTTAAACGAACTTACCGATGAGGACTTTTGTGAAATGGGATCCATTCAAGAAACAGCCAGTAGTCCTGTACAGGCCGAACGCGTTCGATTCGATCAGATGCATTTTCAGAATGTGCGTTTGAACGATGCTGCACTGCCTTTTTCCCACTGGCTTGATGTCCTGTTCGAAAACTGCGACCTTTCCGGCGCTAGACTGCAGGGTGCACGGTTTAATCGTGTCGAGTTCAGAAATTGTAAACTGGCTGGAGCTGACCTGGACCGGGCCATCATGCAGGATGTCACATGGACAGGCTGCGAGGCCCCGTATCTCTTGTGCAATGAGAGTGAGCTCCGGGATGTCTATTTTGACCACTGTTTAATAAAAGGCGCCAACTTCATACATGCGTCCGCTGACCATTTGCAGCTGGGCACATCAGATATTGACGATGTCCAGTTTTCCGGCACTTCATTAGCCAATGTGGATTTGAGCCGCTGTACGTTCACGCAAATCCACCTTAATGAAGCAGACTTGCGTGGTTCCGTCATCGCACCAGAGCAGGCAGCCGGTTTTATTGGGTTATTTGGAATAAATGTCAAAGATTAATAGAGGGTGATTCGTTATTCCTCTTCCCTAACACTAAAACCGTTTGTAAAACTCGGCGGCCGCCTCCTCTTATAGCAAATGCTGAAGCGTTTCTTACATGGTCATCCATAAATTTTGACGTTACAAGAATTATCAAATAACCGGATAGTACGGTTCATATCGTGGATGAGTATAGTACGGCGGCCTCGGTCCAATTATCGGAACAGACCATGTAGAAGGGTTCTCATCATACAGCATCTCTGTTTTCCCTTCCGCACGGTCAATCAGTAAATAGTTCACTTCGGGATTGTAGTAGTAAGCAAACATAACACTATTTTCCTTTCCTTATTTGACTTGGTACTTCCCAGTCTATTCATTTTGTGCATCACGAGCCTGTATCACCAGGCACAACAGCCGCCTATTTGGCATAACGTAATCCTGCACATAATACTTTGACAGGAGGCCAAATCAGTTTATGTCTGAAAACAATAACCCAAACAAGCAACCGTATCCGTTATATCCCAATTACGGAAAAATCACACGCTATGAAGATATTGCCCTCACGGTTCCCGAGCAACGCCAGTACCGGCAGCCTGGAATAGAACGGCTCATGGTGCCACAACCGATTGTGGAAAACCCCAATGAAAATGGAAGCGGAAAATTACAGGGAAAAGTTGCCCTCATCACAGGTGGTGACAGCGGAATGGGGGCCGCAGCTGCGATTGCATTTGCCAAAGAAGGAGCAGACGTTGCAATTGCCTACCTGGATGAGCATGAAGATGCCAACCGGACAAAGCAGCGTGTAGAAGAACTGGGCAAGCGCTGTCTGCTGCTACCGGGTGATCTCCGTGAAAACAGCAGTGCATTGCCATCGTCGAAAAGACCGTGGAAACATTTGGCGAGCTGCATATCCTGTGTAACCATGTCGGCATTCAATTCCAGCAGTTAAGTCTTGAAGATATTACTGACGAGCAATTCGATGATACGTTTAAAGTGAATATCTACTCGCACTTCTACACAACCCGTGCAGCTCTCGCCTATTTGGAAGCAGGCAGTTCCATCATCAACACCACCTCTGTCGTTGCATTTGAGGGAAATGACCAGTTAATTGATTACACCGCGACAAAAGGGGCCAACGTTGGCTTCACCCGTGCCCTCGCCAACAGTCTTGTGGAAAAAGGAATCCGCGTTAATGCCATCGCCCCCCGGCCGCATTTGGACACCCCTCATTCCGGCAAGCTTTTCTGCTGACCAAATACCACTGGCTCCCAACCCGATGGATCGTCAGGGACAGCCATTTGAAGTGGCCCCAACGTTTGTCTACCTGGCCTCTGATGATTCACGCTTTGTCACCGGGCAGGTGCTGCATGTGAATGGCGGCCAGGTGCTTGCTTAAGAACTGGATTGGCGTGATTGCTACGAGGGTGAATCACGCCATTAGTTCATTAGTCCAAGAAGACATTCGCGAAAATGGCTTGCTAGGAAAATGAGAACTATACTACTACCGATACCAAGCAAACCATTAGCTCCAATGCTTGAAGATGCTGACTATTCCTCTTGCCACCAATTTAATAGATTCAATCAAAAGTTCAGGAACGTAGGAAAGCACTTCAAGCAGCCAATCCCATTTCCTTTTCTTTTGTTTCTTGTCACCTGCTTACCCCCTACTGTTATTTCAACAGTGCCGGCAACCCATTCGTTGAAATGTTACCAGCATTATCGATATCCCTATAATTTGCTCGCACCCGTCAGAAACGTGCCTAACTATCATAGTACGGAGGCGTTTCATCCCATTTCAAATCACGGGCAGTTAAAGAATGCCGGTCAACCTCATATGTGATTTCATACGAGCCTCTTTCCTTACCTTTCTGCCATGTTTCCGTTAAGGTCACCAAATATGTTTCACTCCCGATTTCCTCTGCAGAAGTTTCCCGCACAACATGATAACCATCAATGGTCTCTTCCCTTTTGCCAATTTCTTCAGAGAATAAATCAGCAGCGGTCCCATTACTTTCCGTTACGCGCTCGACAGCATCCTGTGCTGTAAACGGCGGCAAAGGTTCCGATATCCATTGGAAATAACCCCAGAACAAGCCGCAAACGAGGATTGGAACCAGATAAAAGGGCCACAACCTTTCTCGTTTCTTCATTCTTCTGTACAGCCATTTATCAATGAACGCATAGAAAACAGCAGCCGCCATGCCATACAGTGCCAGCCGCGGATCCTGAAATAACAAACCATTTGCTGAGCCAAAGATGCCGTGCAATAAAATATAAATCCAGGCCCTCCTGATAAACCCTTTTTGCTGCAAAAATTCAATTCCAGCAGAAACAAAATTCCCATAAATCAAGATAATGGCACCTGCGTAAACACCGTATACTGATAGCCAGCCTAAGAAATTGGCTCCCAATTCATAAGCTGGTTCCTGCTTTGTGGTATTTACCGTCAGGAAAGCAAGAATTATTGAAGTAACAATTGTTACAATAAACGTTGCGGTTATTTTTCTTTTTAAAAGATTTCCGATATCCATGAAATCACCCTAAGATAAAACAGTGACGAAAGTTTCCCTCTGATTATTAAGCTATTGGCAAAAATGATTTGTTAGTATCAGCTCGTTGAATAAAACACCTCCCTAGTTGTTCTGCCTGACATACGTGCCGCCGATGAAGTCGTGAATTGCTCTGTTATCGCTTCTGAAGATTATCATGAAAACACTTACGACATTCGATATCCCTATTGTTACATACGCTAAAAGAAACTTCCCCAAACTTCTCTTAAAACCATATTCTTCAACGTTAATTCGCCACCATCCATACGGTTGACATTAATTTTAAAAAAGACGTTTGCCAATTATGTAACCACTCCATAACAGGGGCACCAATGTTAAATACAACGTGTAACTGACGTGCCAACCCCAGCTTCTGGTCCAGTCAAATGATATATCATCGCCCATTACCCAGAAGATTACCAGCGTGGCAGGCACAGTTAAAATCAAAAAATCAAATAAGTCTGCCATTAATCTGACACCGAAACGTGCGGGTTTACGCTTCATTGCTTTTTCACTCCTTACCTGGCGTGATGCCGCATACCTATTGTTATTTAGCCAGAGACTTCTTCTCTCTTTTCTGTTTTCAATTTCAGCAGCAGTACTGTTTTGTCATTTTTTATCATCTGTTCCAGTTCGTTTTCCTTCTGAAAATCATAAAGCTTGATGGAACCTTTTTTCTGATGCCCGCCGATATACGGCCAATATATTGGTTTTTCCCAGTTCCAATTCTACTTTTCCATCACCTATGGCATATCCTCCTGATCTGGGCAAATTCGTATTAATACTTTGCTTTATTTTCTTAGGTTTTTGGGATACTCCAGGTGCATACAGAAAAATGGATGAATGTTCGTTGTCGGGATTAATGATGCCAAACCCAAGATGCCCTTCTTTAACCTTTTTAGGACTCAACCCATAGGAAATTTGAGTCAAAGGCTGAGGATCCTTTTGTCCGTCACGGTATCTTTCCACCCACATGCGGACCCATCTTTTATCCGCATCAGGCAGGTAAAAATTGAAATCATACAATACTCCAATACCTAAGTCTTTAAACGTTGTTTCATAAGTTGAATTCGGATTTGCCGTGATTGTCGCAACCTGATTATTTGCGTTCGTACACCCGGCACCTAGAAGCAGCAAAATGACCATAGATATTACACTGTATAGTTTCAAGGAATTCACCCCTTTAAGATCAACACATCGTTCCGGGATATCAACGGATGATGGTCAAACATCAACACATCCACCTTCTCGTTAATCTGTCCCCGGCGTGCTCCAATCTATCTTATCACTTTTCACCAGTGACTCGATGGTTTGTAAATGATCGGTCTCACTGACAATTCTGTATCGGCTGGCGCGGCCTTCTGAAATACTTATGTAATGGTTACCGACATAAACAACAAGGTCCTCGGTCTTATAATAATCTTCCGCCTTCTTGTTCTTCGTAACAATGCTTATATAGTATTTTCTTTCCTCTAAGAAACCGTCATCTTTCTTTAGTTCCATTTCCGAAAAATCCTGTAAGATACGATCAATCGTTTCATCATCGTTGATAGTCGCACGCTTCTTTATCGTCTCCGCCATTCCGGCGTTGTTCAACTCATTAACTCGAATCGAAATGCGTCTGATTTCCGTTTCTTCATGGAGCTGATCCGAAACGACTTCCTGAAACGTCGTATACTTCATCAAGTCACTGATGAAAAAGATTGCCAGAACGCCAATAACACTCATGGCCATTAACATAAGTGGAATTAAAAATTGTTTTGACCCTTTTAAATACTTCCACTCCATGAATGACTGAATGCCGTAAATCACAATCAGTGTGCACACTAAAAGCCACATGACCGCAAAATGATTGTCTAAACCGATTACCGTTCCCATAATGGCAAGACTGATGAAAACACATAAAAAAATGATCCAACGGTGATGTTTCTCCCCATCTGTTTCAGAAATCTTTTTTCTTCTCTCACCAAACAGCCATCTACTTAATGAAAAATTCAATATAGCAAGACAAATAGTCAAAAGCATAAACGTTGGTATCACCAAATCCCCCCTTCCCCTCTTGTTGACCCTATAGATATTTGTGCATTCAGAATGTTAATATTTGGCGACGGGTTGATATTTTCTGTAAACCGGTTGATTTTCCATGTAAGGCGGTTGATATCCCGCCGCGACCGGTTGATATCCACCGCTAACCAGTTAATATCCTTTTAAACCGGTTGATATTTCCGTGTGCTCTGTCATCCCCCCCAAGGCAACACCTTCAACATGGCAACACAACGAACTTGAAAAAAGCAGGCGCCATTTCCCGGGAAATAGCGCCTGCTTGCTGTCTGATCGACTCACACGGACATCGGGCTCACCACTAGCTAACCCCGGAAATCCGTTCATGTGTTGTCACGATCGGTGTTCGCTTCCTTTCCGGAAACACCCTCGTCTGTTGATGATGCCGCCTCGCTTGGGCCTTGGGCTGCTGAGGCCTCTTGATAATACTTTTGCTTTTGAGAACCGAAGTGATCAGCGTTACCCCGGGATACATAGCTTTCCAGCATTGCCTTCAGGTCCATGCCAGTCGTTTCTTTCAGAGATTCCTGAATGCCGAGCATCGTTGACGTTACGTTGTTGGCCACTTTTGATGAGCCACCCTGTGAGTCACTGCCACCCATGTCAATCACTTTCAAATCTTGAATTTGAGAAATTGGGGCAGCCACTTTTTCAGCATACTCCGGCAAGACGTTGATGAGCATTTCGACAATAGCGGCCTCGCCGTATTTCTCCATCGCCTCGGCCATGCGTTCTTTGGATTCGGCTTCGGCAATACCCCGCTGACGGATAACCTCTGCTTCGGACTCACCTTTGATGCGTTCTTTTTCTGCATCTGCTTCAGCCGCTTTCGTCGTTTTATAGGCTTCCGCATCAGCAATCGAGCGGCGGCGTTTGTTTTCTTCTTCCTCCAGTTCAACCGCGCGCTGCTTCTCGATGTATTGCACTTTCAATTCCTCATCTTTTACCTGCTGGGCTAGTTTTTGCCGTTCGAGTTCACCCGCTTGTTCCGCATTCGCTTTGGCCCGGTTCGTTTCTTTCTGGAATTCAGCTTCCTTGATGTCTTTTTCCTTCTTGGACTGGGCGACCGCAGTCAGGCGCCGATTCTCTTCATCCTGTGCTTCCTGATCATTTTGCGCCTGATAAATGCGTGTTTCCTTTTCCGCATCAGATTCAGCCTGATTAGCTACCTTCTGCACTTCCGCAATGTGCGGACGACCCAGTGCATCAATATAGCCATTTTCGGTGTCGACGTCTTCTACATCATTCAGCGCAAACGATGTGATTTCAAAGCCCATGCCTTTAAGGTCTGCCTCAGCAATCTTCTTCACCTGCGTATTGACTTCCTTAAAATCGTTATAGATTTTTTCAATCGAAAGTGAGGCAATAATCGCACGCAAATGTCCGTTTAAGACATCCCTTAATTCGGATTCACGTTCGTTTTGCTTTTTCCCGAGAAATTTCTCAGCAAAGTTGGCCATAATTTCCAGTTCGCTGCCAATACTGATGACGGCCGTACTGACCACTCGTACCGGAATCCCTTCCTTGGTGTACGCTTTTTCTGAATCGACCTGCAACTGGAAGGATGTCAGATCAATCGGTGTCGCCGTCTGAAACATGCGCAGACGATACCCACCGCCGCGAATGATCTTAACCGAGCGCCCATTCTCATCCTGGAATACATTCCGTTCTTGCTCCGGATCACCAAGCTTCGGTCCAGTGACAATGAGCGCTTCATTCGAGCTAGCAGTTTTATAGCGAAGTCTGAAGATAATAAATGCGATTATCCCGACAACTAGCGCTACAACACCAATGATTGCCAATATCATTAAATTAGTGCGTCTTGAAACATATTAAAAACCCACTCCCTCATAAAATTTGTGAATCCACCCATCGGCCAAAAGCACCGCACCTATGTAGAATGGTTCTATCGTACTATACGATTACTCCCCCGTAAAGTTTCAATATTTGTTTAATTTCATCTTAAAATAACTATTATATTTGGGTGGCAAATCTTTCGTTCAGGTGAATTTGAACCCCACTATACTACCCTTATTCAATTGCGATACCATGTAGAATCAGAAAAAGGAGGGACAGGTTTATTGAACCTGCTTACCCTCCTTATTTTACGAAACAGTCCCCATTATCTTGGGAGCCGTAATTTTTTGTTTGCTAAACCATCATACTTGAGGATATCCATAAGTCACATTCTCATCCTGCCAAATAATCCTTTCTTCTTTGGCTTTTCCTTCTTTTTTTTCTTCCCTAAAAAAGACCTCTCTGACTTTATGCCGTTTTTCTTTCTCACTAAGCACAAATAACGTATCACCGGCTTCAATCGAGGTATCCCCGCTCGGGGTGATTAAATCTTCGTCCCTGACAATGCCAATAACCAATGTATCACTTGGCAGAGTAATGTCCGTCAGCGTTGAATGAACGGCCGGTGCCGCTTTACCAATTGGCAGTTTAATAATCTCAGAATTCGTATTGCCCAGGTTAATCATTTCGAAACCGCTTGGGTCAAAATCATCGCCTTCTTCTGTCAAGCCTAACTTCGATGCCAGCGGAGACAACGTACTGCCTTGGACAAGCGCAGAAATAAGCACCACGAAAAGACCGCGTTAAAGATCACATAAGCATGTTCGACATCCGCTATAATTGGATAAGTAGCCAAAACAATTGGAACCGCACCTTTCAGCCCTGTCCAGGATAGAAAGATCTGTTCTTTTACATTGTGTTTGAAAAAAACCATACATAAAACAGTTGCGATAGGTCTGGCAATGAACATAAGAATGATGGATAGAAGAATCCCTTGCCAGCCAACTTCTATTAAATCACTTGGGAAGACGAGCAGACCAAGGAAGATGAACATGATGATCTGCATCATCCACGCAAACCCTTCATTAAAACGGACAATCGAGAATTTATGCATTAAATCACTATTTCCAATTAGAATCGCCATCACATAAACAGCCAAAAATCCACTTCCGCCTAAATAGTCGGTCACACCATATGTTAAAATAGCGCTTCCCAACGCCAAAAGCGGATACATACCGGATACGTCCAGCTGGATTTTATTAATTAACAGCACACTTAATCTGCCAAACACCAGCCCAAAGACTAGACCGAATCCCATTTGAACAAAAAGCCGCCAACAGCCATCCAAATGGTGCTGTCCGGAACTTGAATCATTTCAATGAATGCCACCGTTAAAAAGACCGCCATCGGATCGTTCGTCCCGGATTCAGCCTCCAATGTAGCCGTCAGCCTTTTATTAATATTTTTATTCCCTAAAACAGAGAAAACCGCTGCAGCGTCCGTTGATCCAACAATCGCCCCAAACAACATCCCTTCCAGCATACTCAGGTTAAGGATATAAATAGCCGCAAATCCGGTAATTACAGAGGTTATTAATACCCCGACAGTCGCTAATATACCCGCTGGAGCAAGTACCGGACGCATTTTATTCCACTTAGTCTGTGTACCACCCTCAAATAGAATGATAATAAGCGCCAATATACCAATAAACTGGGTAAGCTCCACATTCTCAAAGTAAATAATTTCATTGAGCAGCATTCCGACAAACAGGAATAAACAAGCGAAGGCAACCCTAAACGAGCTGAGAATTTCGTCGTAAGCACGCCAACAAGAAGCATCAATGCAAATAATAGTACAAATGAAGTAACGTCAGTACTCATGTAGCAAATCCTTTCAAGATTATTCTCTCTTTATTTTACCGTTTTTCGTGGTTGATAACAAAATTGCGACCCTTACAAAAACTCATACTTTCTGACGTTGAAACAAAAAGACAGCTGTCCTTCCTAAGTTTGGACGGCTGTCTTTAGACTTTTTGTATTATCGCGGCTTGTGCTGGCGTTTTATCCAGCAGCCTGTTCGCTTAAAAATACTGCACTATTCTGTTATTGTTGGCGTCCCTGCACGCCTGGCTTCGACAAATCCCGTTTATTCACCCAAACACGATCCTGGTTTCAGGTTTTGGGAATTTTTTCTCCGGCTTCCATCTCAATTTGCTGTGGTTCCTCTACATTACTGCCTGTTTCCCCTACTTCAATATAAACGCCACTGTTTGGCGCCTTGTCACCGGAAATAAATCGTGATTGTTCACCCATGAGTATCACTCCTTCCACATTTATTTTTATTTTGGCTGATATCCCAAATACTATAACCGTTATGAGGAAAAACCGCATATCTCGAAACGCAGCCCAGAACCGGCGGTAAATGTATTTTTGTCAGCATGTTATGATACTAAGGTAAATCATTAAAGTGGGTGACCTGCTTGGATATTAAACATTTGCATTATTTTTTAGAAGTAAGCCATACCGAAAGTTTCACACAAGCAGCTGAGAACCTTTATATTACACAGTCGGCACTCAGCCGTGTTATCAAGACATTAGAAGATGACTTGGGGGTTCCGCTGTTTCACCGGTCAAAAAGGAAAGTAACACTGACGGAAGCTGGGACAGTACTGCAGAAACACGCATTAACGATTAAACAGCAAATGACAGAACTGGAAAAGGAAATGGATCAACTACGCACATTAAAAACGGGGCATATTCGGATTGGTTTGCCGACGGTTGTCAACTCCTTTTTCTTTTCACAATTAATTGCCGACTTTCATCAGGACTACCCGGGAGTTACGTTTTAATTTAGAAGAAAATGGATCAAAAGTTATTGAGGAAAAAGTTTGGAACGGGATGCTGGACTGTGGTGTTGTTGTTTTGAATGATCATCCAACCGTGGATTACTACACTTTTATTGAGGACCAATTACACCTTGTTGTTTCAAGTGAGCACCCCCTGTCGTTAAAATCACAAGTACAATTAAAAGACGTAAAAGAAGAGTCGTTTTATCATGTTTAATCAGGACTTCGAGTCAAGAAACATTATTATTCAAGCGTGTAAAAGGCAAGGGTTCGAACCTAAAATTGTTTCTGAAACGTCGCAAATTGATTTTTGGAGGAAATGGTCGCAACCAATTTGGGAATAACACTCTTACCCGAAACGACAAGCCGAAACTTCACGAAGGATATAAGCGTGATTCCTGTAACACACCCACGTCTTGACTGGAATTTAGCCTTTATATGGAAAAAAGATGCCAACTTGTCATTAATCAGCAAGCAACAATTTATTTCATTTACCAAAAATAAATTAATACAACACAAACAGACCTAATTCTGGAAGGCTCAAGATTAGGTCTGTACTCGTTTTCATGCATTAGCCTTATCCTAACCATACTGAATCGGAATTGTACTTTACCCATTAGTCGGGATTATAATTTTGTATGTGCTGTTGATAGAGAAACGTTCGAGGTGAAACGAAATGGAATCTAAATTAATGAAAGATACACGGGTAGTACAAACCGACCAAGTATTAATAAATGACCTAAATAATTATCACTCCCTGTTTGGCGGAGTCTTAATGAAGAAAATGGATGCATGTGCAACATTGGCAGCCAGAAGGCATTCACGTATCAAAGAATGTGTGACAGCATCAACGGACTCCGTTCACTTTATAACGCCAATTCGTCAGTCAGATTCAGTATGTATTGAAGCATTCGTCACCTATACCGGAAAAAGTTCAATGGAGATTTTCTGTAAAGTCATTGCCGAAGAACTTGAAACAGGTGAAAGACGAATTGCCGCAACAGCATTTTTAACGTTTGTTGCAATCGGACCTGACAAAAACCAGCCCAGGTACCAAAGGTGATACCAGAAACGGATGAAGAAATATATCTTTATGAAACCAGCAGTGAACGCGTAGAAATAAAAGAGTTAAAAAGACAGCAAAATAAAGACTTGATTTCTTCATTATCAATCGAAAAACCATGGGATTAAGGAGAGGTAGTATGCTTATTTCAGCAACCATTCATGAGCTGCAAAATGTCAGGCATGCCATCGAAAACCTGAAAGAAAATGAACCTGTACAATATCAGCAATTTAAAAATATCATTAGCCTTACACGTCAGTTGCAATACAGCTTTCAATATTTAGGCTGTTTAGTTATGGATGACGACCCAAGCGAGTTTGAGCAACATGTACAAAACGGTTACGTGCTGTCCATATACAAAAGCGAAATAAAAAGTTAAAAGAACATCAACGTATGGACGCGGTACAAAAGCTGTTGGCAAACTATAAGGATGTAAGCTATGATCGCATCTGTAAGTTGGCTTTAGGAGAAGAACCGGAAATGTTAATAGGACCAATGGTTGTAAAGTGAAGGATTAGGTGCTGAAGAAGCATGCTCGCCAATGTTGCGTAAAAACTGTTATCGTAAACTTTAAAAAAGATGGCCCTAGTTTAGGCTGTCCCCTTGAAGAACAATACAACGCATTTACCTGTCTGACAAACTCCTTCATCACTCCCGGCAAATCTGGCCAAGCGTGTCCGGATACCAGATTGCCATCGGTGTGGAGGGGTCCCCCAATGTAAGTCGAGCCCGCCGCTTCCACTTCCGATTTGCAGGCAATATAGGCCGTCATTTTGCGTCATTAAAAATTATAATAAAAAGCTCCGTTAATTAACGAAGCTTTTTATTTTCACACTACAATACATTCTTATTCGCTTTCGATACAAACATCGGCGGCATCTCGCGACGTAAACGCCAAACAAAATTCATTGGTTTACTTCCCGAATGTTGCACATAATCAGCAGTCCCAAGAAACATATAAGGTGACGTATACCCGTTTTCTTTCTTATATTCCCGGACAAATAGCATAATTTGGTGGTTATTTACTCGATGATGAATATAGCGCTTAGCTGTTTTGCTCGTTGGCGTCACGGTGCTCTGAGTTTGCCAGTGGAATAATTGTTCATTCATCGCATAATCTTTATACAATGTTGATGGTGAAAAATCCTTTTCCGATTTATTTAACGTTATGAAAAACGCATCTGTACTTTTTTCCTTGAAATGTTTAACGCCCTCTTGGAAATTCGGGGCTTTATCCTTATTATAGTGATCCATCGCCGCCATTATCTGGTTAATATTATAACTCGCATGAACACGTAATGGGGATGGATAGTCCAAATCATGCATAACTCCATTGCCGTTAAATGTTGCCGGTTATAATCCAGGATTTGCAGTATTTCTTCCTTTATTTCGGGCACACTTACAACATAGTTAATCCCTGCTTCAATGGAATCAAATCCCTCTTCATGTGGTGCTTTCTGATAGAATGAGTAGTAAAACATATTGGCCATTAGGCTTTCCTCTTCACTACGCACTACAAAATCAGTCAAATAGCGTAAATAAAAATCAAGCAACGTCTTTGAATTTAAGTAAAAGAAGTTAGACAACCGTTTTGTGACCATTTTTCATCCTGAAAGTAAAAGTCTTCTTTAATGCCAGCCTCTACTAGCATTCGACTGAATGAACGATTACCACTCCTGCCATAAAAGTCATAAATAGACAATTGGTAGTACGTTAAAAAGTTATTCAAGGATAACGGCTGATCAGAATTAAAATGAAAATCCTTTAACTTTTGAATTATATGACTGCGACGGTTGTTCAATTGTTTCACATTCCGCAAAACATAGTCTTTTGCCTGTTTTTCCATCACAATAAAAGAGCCTCGGGGCAATGAACTAAAGCCGTTCTCCACATAATGCTTGATCGAATGTTTTGTTTTACCAACAAGTGCACGGAATTTTTCTTCAAAATTGTAATTTTATGTGCCTGTCCAATAAAGTCAAGTACCGTTAAACACTCCTTCCCTTCATGTAACCGCAATCCACGTCCGAGTTGTTGTAAAAATACCGTTAAACTTTCCGTTGGACGCAAAAACAACGTCGTATTGACAGCTGGTATATCGACACCTTCATTATATAAATCAGCGACAAAATAAATTTAATAGCGCCTGATTCTAATTCTTTCTGGGCCGTTTCTCTCGTTTCCTTATCTGAATCGCCATGCAAGGCTATGGATGGGACACCTTGTTGATTGAAAAATTCTTCCATAAACTGGGCGTGTTTAACGCCGACGCAAAAGCCTAGACCCTTTACATCATCTAAATCTGCGACATATGCTTTAACGCTTTTTAAAATTTGCTTTGCACGCATCGTATCGCCTGTGTATACATTTTCCAATTCTCGTACATCATAGCCACGATTCCGCCATGTTACTTGTGATAGATCAACACTATCCGTTACACAAAAATATTGAAACGGACTTAATAACTTCTGATCAACCGCTTCCGTCAAGCGCATTTCGGCAGCAATTCGATCATCAAAGTACGGTAGAACGCTTTTCCCGTCCATTCGTTCTGGTGTCGCTGTTAAACCAAGCAATACTTTTGGGTGATAGTATTGAAGCAATTTTTGATAGGAATTAGCTGCAGCATGATGAAACTCATCCACAATAATAAAGTCATAGTAATCAGGCGATGTATTTTCATACAACTTACGGCTATTAAAGCTTTGAATACTGATAAATAAATGCTCAATACTATCTGGTTGAAGTGTACCGACCAATAAATCACCAAAATTCAAATCCTGCATAATTGCCCGAAACGTATCAAGGCTCTGCTTCAAAATTTCTTCGCGATGGGCAACAAACAGGAGTCTTTGTGGTTTTCCTTTTTCTTGTACAAA
The DNA here is from genome assembly GCA_001311805.1 of Lentibacillus juripiscarius JCM 12147. The sequence continues at coordinate 45,708 of BBCA01000019.1, forward strand.
AACGCTTGTAATCAAATGCTGATATAACCGTTTTGCCAACCCCTGTCGCGGCAACTAGCAAATTGTTATATTTACCGTGGACTTTCCGTTCAACATCCAGGTTCTCAAGAATCTCTTTTTGAAAATAATATGGCTTTATCTCAAATGAAAAATGAAGTGGCTGCTTATCTCGTTCTTTTTTTATTTAAACTGGTTTTTAAATGCTCGTGGTCTGCTACTTTGTCACAATGAAAGGCTTCAAATTCATCGTTATTCCAATACGTTTCAAAGGTGTGATCAACTTTTTGCATTACATCAAATGAATCTTTTTCCGTAATCTTAATATTCCATTCCAAACCCGATGTCAACGCTGGATTGGATAAATTTGAGGATCCAATATAAGCCGTGCTGAAATTCGTATCGCGTTTAAACGTATAGGCTTTAGCATGAAGTCTCGTTCGATCCACATCATACGAGATCTTAATCTCTGTGTTCGGTAATTGGCTTAATTCCATAATGGCCTTGTAATCGGTCGCTTGCATATAAGAAGTCGTAATGATGCGAAGCCTGCCACCTTTTTTCTCAGTAAACTCTCTTAATTCTGACATGATACCACGGATACCGCTCCATTTAATAAATGACACAAGCATGTCAATTTGATCGGAGGATAAAATCTCATTTCTAAGCTCGTTCATCATATTAGGTTCTGCTTTCGAGCCAGTAAACAAGGAACTTTCAGAAATAGGTGTTACTGGGCGGACAGGGTTTTCATCTTTAACACTGCGAACATGATTTAGTTTGGAATAAATCGATGTTAGAATTTCACCTTCTTGATCCAATTCCAAACGTTTGAAATCATCTTCAGGCAGTAACTCACTAAGTTTATGAATGAGGGCATTACTCGCCTGGATTTGCTTTAACAGCGCCCCTTGATCATCTTTTTATCATGTTTATCTCGTATGTAAAATAAAGCTTTTCGGGTCACCTCGGAGATATAAAAAGCCAGTTTCTTACTTGCTTCTTCCACATCAAGCGATTCCTTGCCAATTTCATAATGATCAGCTTCCAATTTTTCTAATTCCTGTTTTAGTTCCTTCGTTATCACTTCTTCATATATACCTTCTTGAAACAAGCGATCACTTCCTTTAATACTCATTGTCATAGGGTAATTTTAAGTGGGGGAGATAATCTTCCTAATCTTTTCTATCGCTGGTAGATCCGCTGGTGCCCAGTCCAATGTTTGCAAATCGTTTGGCACTATCCATTTTAGCTTATTGTGTTCGGTTCTAACCGGTATGCCGTCAAGCAGATGACAAAATAAGTTGAAAGATGCACAATGCCAAAGTCGTATTCGTAAACGGTATGCTCAACCTGTTCACCAACCTCTATTTGACAATGCATCTCCTCTTCTATCTCACGTTGCAATGCATCCCCAGGTGTTTCACCCTGTTCGATCTTCCCACCAGGAAACTCCCATTTATATGGTAATGACTTGGATGGTCCCCTCTGAGCACATAAAATTTTATTGTTATCCGTAATGACTGCTCCAACAACATGTATATTTTTCTTCATTGGATCCTCCTATAAAGTTTACTACCTCTTATAATAATGACTTTTCTAGTAGATTTCGACCATAACGTTTTTAATTCTGTATGGGAAAAGAATCTTGCCTTTTTTACCTGAGTGATTTAAAGGGCAAATGGTATTAGGAAATGTTAAAATAGTTTGAACACAATAATTACTTTGAGTTGTTTTAGATTTTTGAAACCTAGAGGGGGTTACTGGCAATGGAATCTAAAAGTAAAATGTTAAATAATGAAGAGCCTATCCTGATTACTCGATGGTACATAGAAGACATCAAAAGTACCTTTGAAAAACTAGGAATTGAAGCGAGCGAGGAGAATCTCTTGAAAGCTGCAGAAGAAGTAAAATTGTATTTTTCAGGTGTTCTTGTACCATACGGAAATGAAATTCTTGAAATTATGTTGAGCAATTTATTCGAGGAGACAAACGTTGATTAAGTATAGGATTAGTATTTTTCGCTCTCACATAAACATGAAACATCCCATAGGTTCAGGTGCCCTGCTTGCAATTTTGCAAAATCGGTTGCACGTATAACAAAACGCTTGATTGATACGAATGTATTGGAGAGGAAGCAGTGATGTTTAATAGCAGTATGGGAAGGAGTGCGGCTATGTTCTCCAGGGTATGCTCACCGTCGTACTGGATAACGAGGAGATTCATTTGGAGAAAGGGGACAGCATATCCTTCAACAGCCTGATTCCGCACCGTTATGTCAATTTCACGATAAACGTCCATTTCTGTATGGGCAAGGACACCAACGGCTTTTTAAGCATTCTCTTACCTCGCATAAATCGGCGTTTATAAAGACGTCATTTTGAACCAATGACAAAACAATGGGGTGATCAAATTGGAAACATCATTGATAGCACCAGATAATACGTGGGCGCTTTGGGCTTTTCTGACAGGCTGGGCAGCTATCAGCATTTATTTGGAGCAGAGGTACGCATGGGCATCGAAAATCTCCGGGGCCATCATCGCTTTAATCGGGGCCATGGCACTGGCAAACTTGAACATTATCCCGGTTGAATCCAGTGTTTATGACGCCGTCTGGAATTATGTCGTGCCACTGGCGATTCCACTTCTGTTATTCCAGGCCAACATTAAAAAGATTTGGCAGGAAAGCGGGCGAATGCTGACTATTTTTCTATTAAGTGCAATTGGCACCGTGGCCGGAACAATTATTTCATTTATGCTGCTGAAAGATGTCATTCCACACTTGGACAAATTGGTGCTATGATGGCCGGTTCCTATACTGGAGGCGGAGTGAATTTTGCCGCTATGTCGGCCAAGTTCGAAGCACCAGGTGAACTCGTTTCAGCGACAGTTGTTGCAGACAACGCTATGATGGCACTATTTTTCTTTGTCCTTATGGCAATTCCGGCTATTTCCTTCTTCCGGTCCAAATTTAAAACGCCGCACATGGAAGAAGTGGAAGCGGGCGTCTCCGGTGATGAAGACGAAACACAGGCAGCTTCATTCTGGAAACGCAAGGAAATTTCATTAAAAGATATTGCTACAAGTGTTGCCACTGCCTTTATTCTTGTTGCAGTGTCCTTCCACCTGGCTGATTTTTTGCAGGAATTATCCCGAGTGGTGAGGATGTAAATATTTTTTATCAGGTACTGGGTGGTATTATCGGTGATCAGTACCTCATGCTGACGACGCTTACCGTCATAGTGGTGCTTTTATTCCCGAACTATTTCGAGAATATCCAGGGAACGCAAGAGATTGGGACGTCTTAATTTACTTGTTTTTCGTTGTTATTGGTGTTCCAGCATCGCTATCATTAGTTGTTACAACAGCACCACTTTTGCTCGTCTTTGTACTGATCATTGTGCTGATGAATTTACTTTTCTCCCTTGTGCTTGGGAAACTGTTTAAATTCAACCTCGAAGAAGTGGTGCTTGCAAGTAACGCAAACCTTGGCGGCCCGACGACTGCTGCGGCGATGGCAATTGCCAAAGGCTGGAACAAACTTATCGTGCCCATTCTTCTGGTTGGCACACTCGGCTATATTATTGGCAACTATATCGGAACCGGTCTTGGCATGTGGTTCCAAAATCTTATATAGACGGTTAAATGAGTCATCACGAGTGCTCCGGATTGCTTCCCGTCCGGGCGCTCTTTTTTAATCTGCTGATGTTACGTAAATTTTCATAGTCAGAGCAGTCACCGTCATTTCACAATATGCACCTTCCTAATCATGCGTCCTTCTATTTTAAGCACTTTAAACGTCAGGTTGTTGCGCTCCAGTACCTCGCCCTCTTTGGGAAAATCAATAAATTCTTTTAATAGGTATCCGGCAAGGACATCCTCTTCTTCTGGAATGTCTGTACGGAATACGGAATTCAGCCGCCTTAGTGGTATTTTGCCATCACAGATCATTTCGGTTTCCGTCATCTTTTCAATGATTGCCTCGTTCTCAGAGTCCATTTCATCTTCAATTTCCAGGCCGATCATGGCTTCAATGACATCTTCATGTGTCAGGATGCCTTCTGTTCCGCCATACTCGTCCAATACAATAGTCATATGTTTTTTCTCTTTTGTCATTTTGCGGAAGACCCACTCAATCGGGTGAAATTCGTACACAATCATGGGATCCATATAACTGAAGGCTTCCAATGATTTATCCCGCTCTTCTGACCATGACAGCAAATATTTGGAATGAAAGATAGCTACAATATCGTCTATATCCTCATTATAAACGGGATAACGTGTATACGGGTTCTGGATCACAACGTCCCGTACTTCCTCAAATGAAGCTGTAATGGGAAGTGCGGTTATGTCGACCCGCGGTGTTTTTATGACGTCTCTTACTTTTAAGTTGTAAAAATCGAGCACCCCTTTAATACGGTGGGACTCGGCCTGGTTGAATGTCCCTTCCGAATCGGCAATATCGACCATCGCACGCAGGTCTTCTTTCGATATCGATTCATCATCTAATTCACCTTTCGCCAGTGCTCTTGTAATAAACCCTGTCAGCCAATTAAGTACGATGGTTATCGGCTTGAATACAATGATGAAGAATCGAATAACAGGATAGATAATGGGTGAGATACGATCGGGAAATGCCGCTGCCACTGATTTAGGAATAACCTCAGAGAAAACAAGGATCGTCACGGTCAAAAAAGCCGAAGCGATCCCCACATTAAAGTCGTATTGAATCGCCAGTGTTGTCACAAGCGTGGGGAGCAGAATGTTGGCTATGTTATTTCCAATTAAATCGTTGTGATAAATTCGCTTGGCTTTGAAACTAAATCCAGCAGTTTTTTCCGCCTTTTTATCATTATGTTTTGCCTTCGTTTGCAGTTTCAGTTTATTGGTGGCTGTCAGTGCCGTTTCGCTTCCTGAAAAGAATAGCGATGCAACTAATAATATAATGATTGCAATGATCACAAGCTATATCCTCCTTAGCCATGGCAGGTTGTATTACTGTATATATAAGTATTTTTGACACATGGGAAATTTTTAACCCACTCCTGTGCATAATAAAAAGGAGAGGATACCCTCTCCTTTGGCACCGATCAACCTATCAGCATGTATTAATACGGCGTCCACTGAACATACTGTGCCTGCTGGAACCGCTGATTGACGTCATCCCAATTCACGACGTTCCACCACGCGTCAATATAGTCTTTGCGGTTCGTCTGATATTGCAAATAATAGGCATGCTCCCACACATCCAGCACTAATAATGGAATGATATCCTGCTGAGACAGATTTTGATGTTTTTCGGCCTGCAGTATTTCTGTCCGGTGTGATCGAGGTGACCAGACAAGCATGGCCCAGCCAACCGACTGAACTTTTTCAGCAGCATGGGAGAAGTGCTCTTTAAACTTGTCAAAGCTTCCGAATGTGCGTTTGATTTCTTTGGCAATGGTGCCATCTGGTTTTCCCCCGCCATTCGGGCACATATTATGCCAGAAAATGGTGTGAAGATAGTGTCCGGCACCATTAAAGGCCGCTTCGTTTTCCCAGTGCCTGATTAGGGAGAAGTCACCACGCTTTCTGGCTTTTTCCATTTCTTTTTCGGCTTTGTTAAGGCCTTCCACATAGCCTTTATGATGTTTATCATGGTGCAGCCTCATAATTTCTTCACTAATGTGCGGCTCAAGTGCATTGTAATCATATGGCAGCGGCGGGAGTTTATGCTGGCCGATTGGCACGGTCTGGGATGCTTTCCGGTCGTCATCGTCCAGCTCCTCTTCCTCGCCTGCTTCCCATTCGTCGTATTCCGCCTCCACATCGGTATCTGATGAGTCTCGTTCGATTTCCACATTGCCGTCTGCCGCTTCCTCTATTGCGTTTCCGACAGTCTGAATCCCGCGGGTAAATTCAGTGAATTGCTCCCTTAACGATTCAGCTTCCGCCTGCAGCGAATCAACATCTTCCATCTCATCATCTTGCGTTTCATCCCGGTCAAGCTGGGATCGATAACTATTCGCCCGTTCCCGCAGCTGGCTGAATTCGCCCAACCAGCCATCTATGTCCGCCTTTACATCTGATGTAAAACCCTCATTCTGTTTAAATGAAATAATCGATTCCTCACACCGCTCCGCCCAGTCATTCAGCTGCTGCAGCCAATTGATTTTCTGTGATTCTGGCATATCGAACATGAACCTCCTTCATATAATCAAACACTCCGTGGTAGCCTATGCCGCAATGCCTAATTTTGTCACACCTGCTAGCTGGGCGGGCATGAGTGGAAGACTTATACATAAAAAACGGCCGGGGGATGGCATTGGTTCGCCGCGCCCGACCGCTTCTTCATGTTTATTTTCAAAGGGGCACTTAGTCTTCTACATCGTCGCCATAATACTCCATTTGCTCGTACCGCTGTTGCTGCCGGTAGCCATACGTGATGTTCCGAACCATTGAGTCATTCTCCAGACCAGAGCCGATAGCGCCTGCCACTGTTGCCACGGAGGTGACCAGCCAGGCCAGCTGCAAATAGTGCCGGAAACTCACTTGTTCTTCCAGCCCGGTAACAGAGGCATATAAATCCGGCGGTACAAAAAGGCAACTGCCGCAAAGAAAAGAATATAGAGCATACAGTAATAGACGGCAACCGACACCCCTAGCGTCATAACAGTCGCGGCATTATACAGCATACGCAACTTCCGTTCACTTTTGTAACTCGGTTTTTCCCATAGATTATGGGCAACAATCACCCAGATAATCATGCCGAAGATAGCAGCCAGCATCAGCACGACAAACCGTATTGATCCATATGCCACACTCAGCTTCCACAGGGTTGGGAAAATCAAACCGTATGCCCCGGTCGCAAACGCAACGGCAACAACATTTTTAAACGCAGGAATGATCGACAAGGGTTTGTTAGCATACGCCATTCCCAATAGGAGTCTTGTCCGCCCATATATCCGGGGCCTGAGCACAAACAGAACATCCGCCTTCACCTTGTCGTTTGGGTGGGATGCTTTGCGAATCGGAGAAAAATAAAACCGCCGCTTCAGCAGATGGCCTTCATTCGAAGCTGCAGTCCCTTCGTTCGTGCTCTCCGGATAGCCGTTCACTTTATAATACAGTTCACTTACCATTTGGATAATTGCCTTTTTCACACGTTTATAAAGCGGAAAGAATCCAAATGCCGGTATGGATACTTGTGCAACCCCGGTGTCCTCATTCACGTCACCCAGCACAATATCTTTTTGGGAAAACATTGGCAAGTCGGTCAGACAAACCGTATAATCCCAGTTTTCCTTCTGTTTAATGGCTGCAGCCCGTTGCATATTTTATCGATATTCTCGGCTGCTCCCGTGAGCGGGTCATAATACAGCCGAATCTTCCACTCAATCGCACGGTTAATATTATCCGAAAATGCTTGCGGCAGCTCATCCGCCAATCGTTCAGCCATATCTGCCGGTAATTCGGGAGCTGGAATCAGCCCAACAACCATTGATTCTTCCATGAAAGAACCACCTCCCCACTGCTTCGGAATGATCGGAGACAACTATTCTATTACCTATATCGTAATCCGAAAAACTAGCAAATTGAATTTCGAGTAGAAATCTTTACGGACCACAGTAATTAAGGTAGGATTTATAACAAGACAATTTATAAATTTTTAAATATTTTATGCAAGGAGTTCGTGCAGGTCTTTGTGGGAGCGCGCGACTTTCCCGGTTCGCGCGACTTTGGCCCGGGCGCTCGATTTGAAACGGCTCTCGCTCGATTTGAGACGGCTCTCGCTCGATTTGAGGCGGTTCTCGCTCGAGTTGCGGCTGCTCTCGCTCGAGTTGCGGCTGC
>BBCA01000020.1 GCA_001311805.1 Lentibacillus juripiscarius JCM 12147
CGAGTATTTTTCCGCAGCGACGAACTAGCACTCTTCGATAAATTGGAGAAAGACATACAAAAGTTACGTCGCAGTTTATAGAATATATTAAGTAGGGTTTCATTTTCTGTAGTGATGCGAAAGGCTACGGTTTTCTAAATAAGCATAAAAAGAAAAAACCTGCAGATATAACTCTGCAGGTCCTTTTGTTTTTCACACTGGAAAACAAAAAGGCAAAGGGAGAGGAGAAACCGGAGGAAGAACTTATGGGGAAGTGTAAGTCTTCTCCGAGTTTTTGAAACAGCCAAGCAATGTTGTTTAGCTGTTTCATTACGCTAGTATGACCATCGTACATTTTTATATACGTGGTAGAGCAAATTTTTTCGGATAGAAAATTATAAGCTTTATGTCTTGCGCTTTTATCTCGTTACACTTATTATGATTTATTGAGGTGGTTGCATGCGAGTTGTAGCAGGTGCTCATAAAGGGCGGCAATTGAAGGCGGTTCCGGGAAAAACAGCCAGGCCCACAACAGATAAAGTGAAGGAAGCAATTTTTCAGATACTGGGGCCATACTTTCAGAACGGTGTCTGTCTTGATCTGTTTGCCGGAAGTGGGGCATTGGGTATTGAAGCGCTAAGCAGAGGCATGGAGAAAGGGATATTTGTTGATAAACATCCGAAAGCGATACATACTATTCATGAAAATATCCGGTTGCTGCATTTGGAAGATAATGTCGAAATATTCAGGACGGAGGCTTTCCGAGCCATGAACGCCAGTGTTAAAAGAGGACTCCGGTTTGATTTGATATTGCTCGATCCCCCATACTACAAGATAAATTATATGAAATTGCTCAATGAAGTGGTTAAATTGGACTTGCTTCAAACCAACGGCCTCATTTTGTGAGCATGATGCCGATGAACATCTGACAATGGCCGATAACCGCTATGATATCCTTAAAACAGGGGTGTACGGAGAAACAACAGGTATAACCATCTATAAAAAGAAGCAGGAATAGAAGGGAGTATTACCATTGAACCGACTAGCGATCTGCCCAGGCAGTTTTGACCCGGTAACTTATGGGCATCTTGACATTATTGAACGGGGAGCCAAGATTTTTGATCAAGTAATTATTGTTGTTTTTAATAACCAGTCTAAGGATCCATTGTTTTCGGTTGATGAAAGGGTCTCACTATTGACAGAGTCAACCAGCTACCTGCCAAATGTGTCCGTTGACTGGAGTGATGAATTGCTCATCGATTATGCAAGGGAACATAAAGCCGACGCTATTTTGCGCGGGCTGCGTGCGGTCAGTGATTTTGAATATGAAATGCAGATTACGGCGATGAACAGGAAGCTGGATGAAAATATTGAGACCTTTTTTATGATGACGAATAATCAATATTCATTCCTTAGTTCGAGCATTGTCAAAGAGGTTGCCAAGTATAAGGCCGATGTCACTGATCTGGTTCCGGAGGCTGTCCACGAGGCGTTACAGAAAAAATATAGGTGAAATGAACGCAAAAAAGATGTTGCTATGGGCAACATCTTTCTATTTTTGTACTGGCGCTTCAGCAGGATGAGAACAGCAATAAACAGGAAAGAGAATGTGATAAGGGGTCCCATTTCGCTAAGCATGTACAACAAATCCATCCATGGTTCTTCTGGTGCATCGTTAGAAACCGGAACCCCCTTAAAATCAAATGACGTTCGATTCAGATACAATGGTGTATAAAAAACAGCTGTCAGAACCGCCGCAAATAGTCCGTGTAGGATCCTTGCAAAAATACGGAGCGAACCGGATATCGGATGTAGCGATAATACTTGCGACTTGTGCCTGGACGGATAGGCCATTGAAGCCTAAGATAAAACTGACGACAATGATTTTTTCCAGCAGATTAGCAGCGTCGTTTTGAGAAATTAGGTTTGTACCGAGCGTTATTTCGAATAGCCCGGTAAACATTGGAACCGCCAGTTCAGCCGGTATTGCAGCGAATTTCAGCAAGTACTGGAACACGACAGCGATTGCCTGGGAAATGCCTGCAATATACAGCAGTTTGGTGAAGACGGAAAACAGGATAATAAAACCGCCAACCATGACTAAGGTTTGAATTGAGTTCAGCACGGCATCCCCAAGTATTTTTCCGAATGGGCGCGGGTCATTGATTCTTGTACGGTGCATTTCCTTAAAAGCCCTAATAATGGAGACCTTCTGCTTGTCTGTTTCTGCAGCGTGATCCTGTTGTTCTTTTTTCGTCCATAGAAACGCATGCATACACCGACAAGTGCATTTCCAATATAGTGGGAAGCCCCAAGAACGACACCTAGCTTTACATCATAAAAAACCCGACTGATACAGCGCCGAAGATGAACAGCGGACTGGAAGCATTGGTGAATGATACGAGCCGTTCAGCTTGAATTCGTGTCAGCTGTTTTTCTTCCCGGAGCCGTGTTGCTATTTTTGCACCGGTAGGATACCCGCTAGCCATTCCCATTGCCCAGGCAAAGCTTCCGACACCAGGGACATTGAATAAAGGGCGCATGATCGGTTCGCAAAGCACGCCGATAAATTTCACAAATCCGAATCCAATTAGCAGTTCAGCCGTAATAAAAAAGGCAGTAATGACGGAAATACGACTTCCCACCACATGTTCAGTCCACGTATACTTGCTTCAAGGGACTGATCTGGAAATTTATCAGGGAAATGGCAACAAAAGCGGTTATACCTGAAAATGCAATTGTCTTTATTTGCTGTTTCAATGTCCGGCCTCCTAATAAAAAGCTGATCCTGTACTTCTTTTTCTGATAGTAGTAGAATAATTCTAGCCTGCTTTAGCTGTTAAGAAAGTATAAGAGGTTGTTCAAAAAGTCCGGTATTTACCCTCCTTTTGAACACGCACTATAAATACTATCTTATTGCATAAGTGCAACTAGGGCTTCCGCCAGTAAGCCCTGGCGATAAGCCAAGTATGGTAATAGTACATCTGTTTCGGGTCACCGAATGAATCGTACAAGTCTATATCAATATACGCTCATACATCCTATTTTTATGACATACACTTTTGAATACGTTGCTAAAACGGTGCGGGCAGAAGGTGAAAGGAGTTTTACGGTGCAATTCACAAAAACATATTATTTTTCTGATCGTCGTAATTGGCATTGCTTCATTTATTTCCATTTACAAACTGCCATATTACATATATAAGCCTGGCGGTGCTGATGCACTTAATCCAATTGTGGAAGTCGAGAGCGGCCACAAAAGTGAAGGAGATATGCACCTGGTCACTATTCGCGGCGGGCAGGCCACACCGGTTCAATATTTGTTGGCAAAAATTCTGCCCCATCAGGAAGTGCATCCACTTGATAAAGTCAGGCCGGAGGGAGTATCTGAAGATGAATACTTCCATGCACAGCTGCAGATGATGGAAAGCTCACAGGAAGCATCAACTGTCGTAGCTTATCAGGCAGCGAATGAGGAAATTGATATAACGTATAATGGGGTGTATGTTGTTTCAGTCGTAGAAGGGATGCCGGCTGATAATATTCTCAAACCGGGGGACCGTATTACTGGGATTGATGGTGAATCCATTCAGGAATCCAGTGATCTGATCGAACTCGTTGAAACCAAAGAAGCAGGTGAAACGATAAAGGTGCGTGTTGAACGGGATGGCAATAAACGGACGGAAGAAGTCAAATTAAAAAGATTTCCGGAAAATGAAAATAAAGCCGGAATCGGGATCAGACTGGTGACGGACAGGCAAGTTCATGTTAATCCGGACGTCAGCTTTTCGAGTGGCAACATTGGCGGCCCAAGCGCCGGACTGATGTTCTCTTTGGAAATATACGATCAATTGACAGAGTCTGATTTTACAAAGGGTCTTCAGATAGCAGGTACCGGTGAAATTGATTACCAGGGCAATGTGTTGCCGATTGGCGGTATTCGGAAAAAGTCATTGCAGCCGATGATGAGGGATGCGACATTTTCTTTGCACCGAATGAGGGTGGCGCGGAAGATTCCAATTATGAAGCAGCCGCAGATGTTGCCGAAGAGATTGATTCCGACATGGAAATCGTTCCGGTTGATACATTCTCAGATGCATTGGAATACCTGGAGCAGCTAAATCCAGGAGAGAAATGAAAAAAGGGGGGCGGGAATGGTCGGCCCCCCTTTGTCCAGAGTGTTTACTCCACCATGATTGGCGGCTGTAATTCCTGCCGATGGAATTGCTCCCGTTTGTCAGCAGGAAGTACACTGTAGTACGTGTTGCTTGCCTTTTCTTCCACCGCCAGCATTGGATCCACATCCTGGCTTAGTTTGGAAATAAGCGGTACGCTCATTTCTTTTTTCTGTCCATTCAAGTAAGCCTGTCCGGTTTTTGTCATTCCGAGCAGTCTGACGTATGGGACCGTTTTTGTATGTTCCAGTCGTTGCATATCGGCTTTGGTTGTGTTGGTTAGGATATGGGCAAACATTCGCTGCAGCCTCGTCCATGTATAGCGTTTTGTTTTAATCCGCTGAATCCATTGATGGAATGAAGCGGCGCCATGGGCTGTTTTTTGATACGGTATTCCAGCCCTTCATCAACACCATGAATCGTAGCCAGTTCTCTTGTTGACATCGTCATGACACGATAGTGGACAAGGTTGAAATAGTCTTCCCAGGAATGCCAAATACTGCTGTCCCGTTTATAATGATGAAGTTGGCGGGCCGTTTCTTCTGGAAGGGTCTCCGTTATCTCTTCAGACAGGCCTTCACCTAACAACAGTTTCCTGCGTATACTTGTTGCGCTGGCAATTGAACCAGTCATTGTCTGATCATGATAATGGCTTTTTTTCGTTTGATGGCCATCGGGGTGATGGGCAGATGATGATCCATGATTGTCCGGACATAACTAAATCCAAGAATATTGTTTGGCTGGGCCAGATCCATTTTTCTGTGGTCAGACCGATGGCTTCGTACGCACGTCTGCTGGCCTCCGGAAAAGCCATCCCCTCATCAAGATAGTTTTGGAGCAGCTTGCGGTATACGGTCTCATTTTTCCTGTAGACGCTATAACCTTCTGTGAAATGATCTGCATCACCGGACTCACTACCAAAGCAAATACTGGACACACCGCTTTCATGCAATGTACGGACAGCACCTTCTGCGAACAGATTACTGCTCTGGACGGCATATAAATAAGGCAGTTCCAGGACAATGTCGACACCTTCTGCTAAAGCAGCCTTTGTCCGGTGGAATTTATCAATGATTGCCGGTTCACCGCGCTGGAGGAAGGAACCGCTCATTACAGCAATCAGACAATCAGCACCAGATTCCTTTTTGATTGCCGGATGTGATAGACATGACCATTGTGAAACGGATTATATTCAACAATCAGTCCGCAAGCTTTCATAAACGCTCAGCTCCTATGTATAGACTGCTTCTCATTGTATCAAAAAATAAAGACTACCGCATCGCCGGTTAGTGAGTTGGATGGGACAAATCGGGGAATACTGTATTAAAAGGTGTAAAGAAAAAAATGTTGACAAAATAGCTTTTTCCTTTTAAAATAACTCTTGTTGCCTTGAGGTGATAATAATGAAAATTCCAATAGGGCATATAAAGAAAAATGCTGGCAATGCCCCTTTCAGGTTTGATGAACAGGTGGATGTTTCCGAACTGGAAACGATGAATAATGATATACGCGAAATCGGTCCCGTTCATGTCCATGGTAGAGCGGATGAACAGGGGAATGATATTGTGTTCACTTTCAGCATTGAAGGGAACATGGTACTTCCGTGTGCCCGTACGCTTGTAAATGTGCCTTATCCGTTCGCGATTGATGCACTTGAGATATTTTCAGAATCACCATATAATGATGAGGATGCTGAAAATGAAATCCATCCAATCGAGGGGGAAGTGCTTGACTTAACCCCGCTGATAAAGGAAAATATTCTATTAGAAGTGCCTTACCGGGTCTTCTCGGATGATGAAGAAGTTATCAGTCAAGCTCCATTTGAAGGGGAAGGCTGGGAATTTATCTCCGAAGATAATCAGGAGAAAAAAACGGACCCGCGCATGAAAAAATTGGAATCGTTACTTAAGGATGAAGAAGAGTAGGACGACCTTCTATATCCATTTAGCAATCGAAGGAGGTGTAAGTCATGGCAGTACCGAAGCGCAGAACTTCCAAAAAGGTAAAAACCAACGCCGCACGCATAAAATTGCATGTGCCTGGCATGGTGGAATGCTCCAATTGTGGTGAGCTGACAAAGCCGCATCATGTGTGCAAATCATGTGGGCATTATGACGGCAAAGAAGTAGTAGCGAATGATTAATTGGAACTGATAGGTTATACGACAGATCACTGAAAGATAGTGATCTGTTTTTATATACATAGATAGCATTTGCCAAACCTTATGTTCCGGACGTATGCAAATAAGAAAAGAAGGGGAATGTCATGACAGAGGCAATTCAATACAGAATAGATGATGATAAAGGCTATGGGGAAATCCGTTTGAACCGGCCGGATAAACATAATGCCGTATCAATAGATATGACACATGCCTTGAAATCAGCCCTAGAGGCAGCAAAGGAACAGCCTATTAAATTTTGACGATTACTGGTACCGGTGATCGGACTTTGTGCCGGTGGCGATTTACATGATCTCCATGGGGAGATGAGCCTGATGAGGCCTTTTCCCTTTTATACCCAATGAAAGAGGTGCTTTATGAAATTGCATCCTTTCCGGTTCCGGTCATTTGTCTGCTGAACGGGGATGCCGTCGGTGGCGGCTGTGAAATTGCCACTGCCTGTGATCTTCGGATTTCCCGGGGGGAACGTCGCTTTGGGTTCATTCAGTCCACACTCGGTATTACCCCGGGATGGGGTGGCGGCGTCTTATTGTATGAAAAAGTTCATCCGAGTTTTGCCCTTCAATGGATTATGGAAGGGGCCCATTTCCAGGCGGATGAATTAAGACACCAAGGCTGGATTCACCGGATTATTGCTGAAAAGGATTGGCAGGACCAAGAATATGTGCTGCAGCCATATCTTTCAAAATCGGAAGAGCAAATGAAAACATTGAAATCGCAATACAAGAAAAACTATCTATTTTGCCATTATCAGCACAAATGGATGATGAGGTCCGCAACTGCGCAACATTGTGGGATTCACCAGAACATAAGAACGCTGTCAGCAAATTTATGTCCCGTAAATAACGGTTATAGTGCATAAATAAAATTGATTCGAACGATTCTATCACTCCTACTTTTTGCATACATTGATAGCAAACGGTAAGGAGGGGTGTTATGAACGCTGCACGTCAGGATGCGTGGACTGAAGATGAGGATATACTGCTTGCAGAAACGGTCCTTCGTTATATAAAAGACGGCAAGACACAGCTTGAGGCTTTTAAGGATGTTGCTGAACAATTATCACGGACACCAGCGGCCTGCGGTTTTCGATGGAATGCATCCATCCGTAAACAGTACAGCAAAGAAGTCGAGCTGGCCAAAGAAGACCGTAAGAAACATAACAGGCCAAAAGTCAACAAGGGCCAAGGGGAAAGGGGAGGATTGGAACTGGGGGCGGATCCAATTGATAATGCTATAATTGTACTTGAAAAAAATGCGCACCAGTCATCTTGATGATAATGCCTTTTCCCTTTATGAAAAAGAAGCAGCCATTAAAACGGCTGGAAAATGAGAATGAAGTGCTCAAACAGCAACTGGATCGATATGAGCAGGCATGGCAGGAAATGGGTAAACTATGGAGCTGGGTGAGTGAATCGAAGAACTGATGTGGAAAGACATGAATGTCCGCATGATGCCATTCATGTCTTTATTTTATCTGCAAAGACAGCAGTCTTTAGGTCAGACGTCTTTTTCTGATACTCCTTCAGGCATCCAGATAAGTGGATTTTCACCGAGATCCCGTTCCATTTCATATTTTGCTTTTTGGAAGCCCGTCTTTTCCCAGAAACCGTGCGAGTTGATTCGCGGGTTTGTTTTGATCGGCAGTTCGAAGCTTTTGGCAAAGTCAACCATCCTTTTGCCGTATCCATTTCCCCGGTAATCAGGTAAGACTTCCAGCTTCCACAGTTCCAAGTAATCCTGGGGTGGCTTAAAATATTCGTCATATTTTTGCTTTACTTTGTACAGACTCATGCGGGCAATCAGGTTATGTCCAAGATAGATTCCATAAAACGGTGATTCGCTGTTGTTTTCAACAATATTGTTCTGCAGATCTTCCATCATGGAAAGCTCCTGGTTCCCATACTCTTTAAAAACGCTTGAATTGCTCCAGTGTTTTATAATTAATTAAAAGCTTTTCGACTTTCATATCGGTGATCATTTTCCCTTTCCCCCTTTGAAAGAAAGTATTTAGAATTCCTATATAATTTATTATAATATAAAAAGGCAAGGAAGGGAATGGGAGAAGCTCAATTGTACATATGTAACATCCATGAAATTCCATTATTGTGTGTGTTGTTTAAATGAGGGGGGGAGACGATGGTGGTGGATGTGTTTGCTTATCTGATTGGCATCATCATTACCGCACCGATGCTGGCGACGTGGGGTGTTTATTACGCTGCTGCGGGTGCCGGGCGGAACAAATGGAAAGCGGTTCATACCGCAGTGAACTGGACAACCTTCCTGTATATACTGGCTGTGACAGCAATGCTTTATACAATATACGGTTCCGGCTATGCTGGCATCACATCCGTTCTGCTTATGACGCTATTTACTGTTATTATCGTCGTCCGATGGAAAATGTTTACGGAAGTCGTGTTCCATAAAGCCTTTAAAATCTTCTGGCGTATTTGTTTCTTACTATTTGCTGGTTTGTATTGTTTGCTGGCTATAACGGGGGATTATTCGGAATTTCTTATAGCACCACAAACAGATTGGGTGCAATTGGTCTGTTTTTTATATACAATACGTATTGGGTATATTCACTATAGTAAAAGGAGCATGCGATCTATGCGGATCAGTCCAATTAAACTACAAAAACAGAATGCACTTATAAACGATTACCGCGATCAAAAGTCAGGCATCATGCAGTACTTTGATTATGATCCATACATCGAACAAACTTATGAACAGCGAATGCAGGCATTGCAGCAAAAAAAATATTGACCGTGATAAGCTGACAGAAGCACTGACTGAAATGAATAAAGAATGGGATGCTCCTGAATCAACGTACAAAGCAATTGAGCGACTTAAAGAAGAAAACAGTGCTGTCGTAATTGGGGGGCAGCAGGCAGGTTTGCTGACAGGCCCGTTATATACCATCAATAAGGTCCTATCTGTTATACAATTTGCGAAACAGCAGGAGTCTAAATTAAATGTACCGATCATACCAGTGTTTTGGATAGCCGGTGAAGATCACGATTTTGATGAAATTAATCATGTTTTTTGCCCAATAAGACCGGGATGAAAAAATACACACTGTCGCAGGAGGCGAGCGGGAAGCAGTCTGTTTCCGATATTAAGATTAATAAAACGGCGCTTTTATCCTGGATTGACCAGCTGTTTGATCAACTTCCCGAAACCGATCACACGAAAAAGCTCTATCAGACTATACTGGACTGTCAGGAACGTTCGGTTACGTATGTCGACTTTTTGCCCGGTTCCTTTATCAGATGCTTGACGGGGAGGAAATCATCCTTGCTGATTCCGGGCATCGGGCCATGCGCGGTCTCGAACGCGAGCATTTTGTCCGGCTGATTGAAAAGCAGGAAGAAATTAGCGAGGGTGTACATACAGCAGTTCAGCAGCTGAAGAAACAGGGGTACGCTATATCACTCGATGTTGAAGCGAACGATGCCCACCTTTTATCATCATAACAATGAACGGATTTTGCTTGAACGTGATCATGAAGGTAACTGGGCGGGCAAGCAGAATGAAGTTGTGATGACGAGTCAGCAGATGCTGGAGACAGCCAGACATAATCCGGCAGGTCTAAGCAATAACGTCGTTACCAGACCGGTCATGCAGGAGTGTTTGTTCCCAACACTAGCATTTATCGGTGGTCCTGGTGAGGTCAGTTACTGGGCAGCGTTAAAACCGGCTTTTCATGCGGCAGGTATAAAAATGCCGCCGGTCCTGCCGCGTCTGTCATTCACATTTATTGACCGGAATGTGGAAAAAACATTGTCCAGATTTGGAATTGATGTGGCACACGCGGTTAATCACGGACTGGAAGATGCAAAAGTGCAATGGCTGGCTGCACAAAATGACCCGCCGGTTGGACAGGTTGCCGCTGAAGTGAAACAAGCTATTCGCAGGGTCCATTACCCGCTGCGCGAAATTGCCAGTGATATTGGTGCCGATTTAGGCGAACTTGCCGATAAAAACCTTTATTACCTAAATGGCAATATTGATTTTATCGAAAAACGCATTAACAAGGCCCTAGAGGCAAAATATGAAAAAGAAATAGGTGCTTTCGATCAGACGCATCATGTACTTCGCCCGGAAAATGGACTTCAGGAACGGATCTGGAACCCGTTGTCACTGATGAATACGTACGGTCCCTGTTTTATCCGTCAGCTGGCAAGAGAACCGCTTTCATTTACAAGCGAACACCATATTATCTATCTATAAGAGATTGTTCAAAAATTCCGGTAAAAATGACACATCGAAATTCTTCGTTGGCTTGTTTCTCCGCTACTCATGTATCTAAATACATACATTCCGTTGCTCGAAACTACGCCGCTCGAATTTCTCGGTCCTTTTTATCCTCCTTTTTGAACACGTATTATAAGGCAAATTGCCCCCACTTTCTCCCACGCTTACACGAAGCGTAGCGAGAAAGTGGGGCTTTTCTTTTTTAGTACCTGCCATTGCAGGGATATGGCGGTCTTAGCGTGTGATTTTCCTGCAGGTATTGATAGAGCATTGGTCCTAATTTAACCAATCACATGAAAAAAGTTTTAAAATAGAGTGGTGATTTGTGGGGGAATGTGGTAACATGTGATTAAGAAAGTGGGGCGAGCTCTATGTTCATGGGTGAATTCCAGCACAATATCGATACAAAAGGACGTATTATTGTGCCGGCCAAGTTTCGGGAAGGACTTGGAGACAATTTTGTTGTTACCCGTGGACTTGATAAATGTCTGTTCGCTTACCCGATGGATGAGTGGAAACTGCTTGAAGAGAAATTAAAGAAACTGCCGCTTACCAAAAAGATGCACGTGCTTTTACACGCTTTTTCTTCTCTGGCGCAGTTGAATGTGAAGTGGACAAACAGGGGAGGATAAACATCCCACAGCCTCTGCGGAACTATGCGGGGCTGGATAAAGAATGCGTTGTAATCGGTGTCTCCAACCGGGTTGAATTCTGGGCAAGTGACAATTGGGAGGATTACTTCAGTGAATCAGAGGAATCTTTCGGTGAAATTGCGGAGAATTTAATGGACTTTGACATTTAGTGGGAACGAATCCACACTAATTTCATTCCCCGGCTGCAGTGCCGGATTAAGGGGAGTGGGATGCCGGCCGAGAATTGAAGGAGCAGGTGTAACTATGTTCGAACATTACAGTGTATTAAGAGATGAAGTGTTGAAAGGGCTGGCTATTAAACCAGATGGGGTTTATGTCGATTGTACCGTCGGCGGCGGCGGACACTCAGAGCAGATCGCTGCTCTTCTAGGTGAAGAAGGCACGCTGGTTGCATTTGATCAGGATATGGATGCGCTTGATGCTGCCAAGAACCGGCTTAAGGAATATGATGACCAAATGATCTACGTTCATGCAAACTTTCGCGAGCTTGAAGAACAGATTGTACTGCACCAGGTGGGAAAGGTTGATGGAATTTTATTTGACCTTGGTGTTTCCTCTCCGCAGCTTGATCGTGGTGAGCGCGGGTTCAGCTACCAGCATGATGCCGAACTTGATATGCGCATGAACCAGGATCAGAAACTGGATGCCCGGGAGATTGTCAATGAGTGGTCCTATCAGCAGCTTGTTAAACTATTTTTTAATTATGGTGAAGAGAAATTTTCCAAACAAATAGCCAGAAAAATCGAAGCCGAACGAAAGAAACAGCCGATTGAAACAACCCATCAATTGGTTGACATCATTAAAGAGGCAATTCCGGCTCCTGCCCGCAGAAAGGGTGGTCATCCGGCGAAGCGCATTTTCCAGGCACTACGGATTGCTGTTAATGATGAACTGGCTGCTTTTAATGATGCGCTGCACCAAGCGGCCCGCCTGATTGGCATTAATGGCAAAATTGCCGTCATCACGTTTCATTCGCTGGAGGACAGGCTGTGTAAACAGGCTTTCAAAAATGGAGTACTGCCAAGCCGGTTCCGAGAAACTTGCCTGTCATACCTGAGGACCACAAGCCGCCATTCCAGTTAGTAAATAAAAACCGATATTGCCAGGAAATCTGGAACTTGAAGACAATCGACGGTCACGATCGGCCAAAACTGCGCATTGCGGAAAAAGTGCGTGAATGGGATGAAACGTTTACCTATGAAGAAGGGTGGAATTAATATGGATGGAAATACAGCGCGCAAATGGGAACAGTCATATGCCTCACACATACCCGAGCAAGAAAAACAGTCGGCTTCAGTCGCCATTCAGAAAAACGCTGGATTACAACAGGAGAAAAAGTCCTTTATTCTGCTGTCGGTTTACTATTGATTGCAGTAAGCATCTATGTCGTTTCATTTGCCTCATCTACCGATACCCTCAACAGGAAAGTCGAATCACTGGAACAAACAGTAAAGCAGCAAGAAGTTACGAATGAAGGGCTGCTGTACGAAAAGAAACAGTTAAGCAGGCCGGAGCGCATTACAAGAATCGCTAAAGAAAATGGTTTGAAGATTCAGGATGCCCAAGTAAAACAAGCTAGTGTCTATAACACCAACTAAGGCGGATACGTATGAAAAAGAATACACGAACCCATTTCATGTCCAGTATCATGATTGTTTTGTTTTCCGCATTGTTTTTACTGATTGCCGGACGATTTTTATACATCCAGGCTACAGGGGAAGTAGATGATATTTCACTGGAAAAATGGGCCGAAGAAAAGCGTACGGCATCTTACACCCTTGATGCCAAACGTGGAAAAATATACGGAAGGAATGGCATGACACTGGCGTATGATCGGCCCGCTTACCGTATACAGGCTATTGTTCGTGAATCATTTACAACAGATCCTGAAGACCCGAAACATGTAAAAACCCGGAAAAAACGGCGGAAAAGCTCGCACCTTTGTTGGATGCGGAGAAAAGCTATTTATTGGAACGCTTGAACCAAGGAATAGAGCAAGACCGGTTCCAGGTAGAGTTCGGAAGTGCCGGCAAAGAACTATCCCAGCAAACAAAAGAGAAGATTGAGCAGCTTGATCTTCCTGGTATTCGTTTTAAGGAACAAGCGACTCGTTATTACCCTAATGGCAATTTCGCAGCACATGTAATCGGATATGCCCGGAAACAGGACAAAGCCTTAACAGGTATGACAGGTATTGAGCAGGAAATGAATAAGAAGCTCAGTGGAGAGAATGGCCATATTTCGTATGAACGGGATCAATATGGCACAAAGCTTCTAGATCCCAATGAGGTGGTAGAAGAACCTGAAGATGGGCAGGATGTGCATCTGACGATTGATCAAAAATCCAGACTCTTCTGGAAGATGTCATGGCCCAGGTAGAAAGTGAGTACAGTCCTGAACGCATTTCAGCTGCTGTCTTGGACCCCAAAACCGGTGAAGTACTGGCGATGAGCAGTAGGCCAAGTTTTAACCCGAATAAACTGGAAGATGTGGATAATTGGAATAACAATGTCATTTCCACCCCGTTTGAACCAGGCTCAACCATGAAAATGTTCACCTGGGCAGCTGCTATCGAAGAAGGGGTTTACAATGGGAACGAATGGTTTGAATCGGGTACATACAAGGTCAGTGACCGTGTGAGAAGGGTAAGCGACCACAACGGCGGAGAAGGCTGGGGGTCCATCACATTTGATGAAGGATTCGCCAGGTCGTCGAATGTGGCTGCTGCCAAACTCGTCTGGGAAAAAATCGGAACGGAAAAGTACCTAAACTACCTAAAGGCATTTGACTTTGACGAAAAAACAGGTATCGATTTGCCTCGTGAACGGAAGGGGAAACTCGTCTATAATTATCCGCGTGACAAAATCACGACGGCATTCGGCCAAGCCAGCACGGTCACCCCAATCCAGCAGATGAAGGCTGCAACTGCCATTGCGAATGATGGCAAAATGATGAAGCCTTATGTCATTTCGAAAATTGTTGATCCAGATACCGGCAATGTAACCAGGGAGAAAGCACCTGAAGTGGTGAGTGAACCCATCTCAAAAGATACTTCCGATCAAGTCCTTGACTTACTTGGATCGGTAGTCTCTTCGAAGCACGGGACAGGAAAGGAATACAAACTGGAAGACTATTCTGTCGCCGGTAAAACCGGAACAGCTCAAATCTATGAAAATGGCAGCTATTTAACCGGGTATGGTAACTATATCTATTCATTCCTCGGCATGGCACCAAAAGAAGATCCAAAGCTGATGATGTATGTATCGGTCAAAGAGCCGGATATCGAAGTCGGGGGAGAGTGGATCAGCACCGGTAGCATTTATTTTCAAAAATGTAATGCAGAAGAGTCTGCACTATTTAGATATCGATCCGGATAAAGAAAGTTCCGGCCAAGTGAAGTCAATTGAACTGCCGAAACTGGCAGGCAAATCTGTTTCATCCATCAAGCAAAACCTTACAGAAAAAGGACTGTCTGTATCATTGATTGGTTCGGGTGATACGATCAAAGCAGCAAGTGCTGAACAGGGGGATAAAACTTCTGGAAGGGGATCGGATTATTCTCCTGACCAGTGAACCGGCTATGCCGGATATAATAGGGTGGTCGATGCGAGATGTATTGCAGCTGGCCGGTCTAATGGATTTAAAAGTGGAGACGATGGGGAACGGCTATGTAACGAAACAAAGTATTGCTAAGGGGACTCCTCTTAAAGAAAACGATTATCTGGGTGTGGAATTGGAACCACCTGGATTTATTGAGGAGCAGCAAGAAGAAAGTGATGAAGCGGCTCCGGAAAACAGTAATGAAGAACAGCAATAAAACAGTTAAACGCCACGTCATGCGCAAGAGTGGGTGACGTGGCTGCTTTTTTGGCAGTTAAGAAAGTATAAAGATTCTTACCGCATAAGTGCAACTAGGTCTTTCGCCATTAAAGCTTGGCGATAAGCCAAGTTTTCTAATGTGGACCTGCCCGTTTTTGTGAACATACCGTGTTCTATTCTGTTTTTAAACAACATATAGTGGATACAAGCCAGCCTATGAAAAGGGGATGGAGAATGAAACGTGTATCTGCTGTTACTGTAAAAAACGGATCATTGTTGTGTTTTATGCGGTTTGTTATTTTTCACAATTATTGATGCCAGGTTAGGCTATGTTCAGTTTTGGATTGGGGACGAATTGATGAAACTGGCCAATGAATCATGGAGCAGGGACATTACATTTGAACCGGAGCGCGGACAAATAGTGGACAGGCATGGGGAAGTTCTAGCGGAAAATGTCTCTGCACCTTCCGTGATTGTGGTACCAAGACAAATTAAAAATCCTCAGGAGACGGCCTCGGAAATGGCTGATATATTGGACATTTCGGAAAAGAAGGCTTATGGGTATGTAACAAGGGATGCGGTGTACACGCGCGTTCACCCGGAAGGCAGGAAGATTTCGGATGAACAGGAGGAGGCATTCCGGACACTCAACCTGGATGGTGTTTACCTTGCGAAGGATTCCAAACGTCATTATCCATTCGGCGACTATCTGTCACATGTGCTCGGGTTTGCAGGTATTGACAATCAGGGGCTAATGGGACTTGAACTCTACTACAATGATAAATTGGACGGTGAAGAGGGAAGTCTGTCTTTCTTTTCGGATGCAAAGGGAAGAAAACTGGAGCAGATAGCTGATGAATATAAGCCACCTAAGGACGGGCTGAATTTAAAAACAACGATTGATTCTAAAGTACAAACCATTATGGAACGGGAACTGGATCTGGCCGAATCGAAATATAATCCGGATGGTGCGCTTGCCATTGCGGTTGATCCAGACAATGGCGGCATTCTTGGCATGGCAACCAGACCAAATTTCAACCCCGAAAACTACCAGCAGGTCGACCCAGAGATCTACAACCGTAACCTGCCAATATGGAGTACTTTCGAGCCAGGGTCTACTTTCAAGATCATTACGCTTGCGTCAGCCCTTGAGGAAGATGTTGTAGACCTGAAAGAGGATGAATACAATGATGATGGTGATATATCAGTCGGCGGCACGGAGCTGCATTGTTGGAAAAGCGGGGGACATGGGAACCAGACATACCTTGAAGTGGTCCAGAATTCATGCAACCCCGGTTTTGTCAGCTTGGGTGAAAAGCTCGGCAAAGAAAGGCTATTCAGTTACATTAAAGATTTTGGCTTCGGGAAGAAAACAGGTATCGATCTGCGGGGTGAAGGGAAAGGAATTCTGTTTGACCCTGATAATATTGGCCCGGTTGAACTTGGGACGACTTCGTTCGGCAGGGTGTTTCGGTGACACCGATCCAGCAGGTGATGGCGGTTACCGCAGCCATTAATGGCGGAAAGCTATATAAACCGCATATTGCGAAAGAATGGATTGATCCGCGCACCGATGATGTGGTGGATAAAATAGAGCCGACGATGAAGGAAAAAGTTATTTCCAAATCAACGTCCAAAGAAATCCGTGAAACGCTGGAAAGTGTCGTCGCCAAAGGAACCGGCCGACCGGCATATGTTGATGGGTACCGTGTTGGCGGCAAGACAGGGACAGCACAAAAAGTTGGGCCTGACGGGAACTACCTTGCCAATAACTATATTCTGTCTTTTATTGGTTTTGCTCCGGCGGATGACCCTGAAATTGTTGTCTATGTTGCTGTCGATAATCCAAAGGGGACAGCCCAGTTTGGAGGGGTTGTCACAGCGCCTATTGTGGGTACGATTATCCATGACAGTCTACAGGCAATGGGTGTAGAGCCAAGTGAAGGTGGTCTGGAGAAAGAGTATACCTGGCCTGACAAGCCGAAAGTAGAAGTGCCTGATCTAATCGGACGGACGAAAAAAGAATTATCTGAGTTTTTGACGACTTTGTCCATTGAAACCAGTGGATCGGGAAAATACATCATTGATCAGGAACCAAGCCCGGGAACAAAAGTCGAACAAGGCGAAAAAGTAAGAATTTATCTATCTGATGAAAATCCATCGTGAATGTGGCTGATGTTTGCTATAATAAACAAAGATTGCTTTAATAACGGACTAAAAGGGAAAAAAATATTGCAGTATAGGATGATGGTTATGAGACTGAAAAAAATTGCTTTCCGCTTTGCCCTTCTATGATGCGCAGGGAATGCTGGATGATGTGGAAATCAGCCATCTTGAGGCCGACTCGAGAAAGGTGAAAGAAGGTAGCTTGTTTGTCTGTATCAAAGGCTATACAGTGATGGTCATGATTTCATCAATCAGGCTGCCGCCAATGGGGCTGCAGCGATCCTGGCGGAAAAAGAAGTGGATGCGTCCGTACCGGTTATCCGTGTTGCAAGCACGCAGCGGTCAGCTGCGGTGCTTGCTTCCGCATTTCACGGCCATCCGACAAAGCAGTTCCCGCTGATTGGTGTGACGGGAACAAACGGCAAAACAACCGTTACATATTTATTGGAATCCATTCTAAACGAATACGATCAGAAAACGGGATTGATAGGAACAATCCAAATGAAAATCGGTCAGGATGCCTATCCGGTGCAAAATACGACTCCTGATGCCTTATTTTTGCAGAAAACGTTTCAGGATATGCACCATGAAAACGTTGATGCGGCAGTTATGGAGGTGTCGTCACATGCACTGGATTTGGGACGTGTCCACGGCTGTGACTTTGACGTTGCGGTTTTTACGAATTTATCACAAGATCACCTTGACTACCATAAGGATATGAACGATTACCTGCATGCCAAAAGTCTTTTGTTTGCCCAGTTAGGGAATACGTATGCCCAAGGGCAGAAAAAAATTCGCGGTCATCAATGAGGATGATCCGGCTGGTGCTGTTCTGAGAAAAAGCACGGCACAGCATGTTATCACATATGGATGTGAAGCTTCTGCTCACGTCAGGGCAACAGACATCCAGCTGGAGGTGACCAGAACGGCCTTCACCATGGAAACACCAATTGGATCCATAGGGATTAACAGCAACCTGATTGGTAAATTTAATGTTTACAATATGCTGGCAGCGGCTGCGGCAGCGATTTGTGCCGGTGTGCCGCTACCTGTCATCCAACAATCCCTGGAAAAAATGAAAGGTGTCAGCGGAAGGTTTGAGCCTGTGGATGGCAGCGATGATTTTGCTGTCGTGGTAGACTACGCACATACTCCAGATTCTCTGGAAAATGTGCTGGAAACCATCAATGGGTTTGCAGAAAACAATGTGTATGTCGTTGTTGGCTGTGGTGGTGATCGGGACAAAAAGAAACGCCCGCTGATGGCATCCATTGCCTTGGAATATGCTGATCATGCTATTTTCACATCGGATAACCCGCGCACCGAGGATCCAGGTGCTATTTTAGCTGACATGACCAGTGAGCTGTCCGGTTCTGGCTTCGAAGTGGTGGAAAACCGAAAAGATGCGATAGCCCGAGCGGTCAACCTTGCTGAAAAAGGTGACATTGTATTGATTGCCGGAAAAGGGCATGAAACATATCAGGAAATTGGCCACACCAAATACGATTTTGATGATCGAGAAGTGGCCAGGGAAGCAATCCGGGCATCTGCTGCCAATTAAGATAATGCAGCAAGCAATGCCTGTTTGTTTTGGCATGCTGATTGCTTGATAATGAAGGAGAGAGGCCTATGTTATTTACTACTGAATGGCTCACAACTTTATTTGCCAATTACAGAGGTGCGGCAGCGGAACAGAATTCTCTTTTCGAAGTAGCTACAGACAGCCGCAAAAAACGGAATGTTCTTTGTTTGTTCCGCTGTCTGGTGAGAATTTTGACGGCCATGACTATGTGGAGCAAGCCATTAATAACGGGGCTGCAGCCGTGTTGTGGCAAGAGGGAAGAAAGCTCCCGGATTCTGTTCCAGCCGGTTTTCCGGTGTTCTTTGTTAATGATACATTACTGGCACTGCAGGAACTGGCAGCCGCATATAGACAAGAAGTGAATCCGGCTGTCGTTGGCGTTACAGGTTCTAATGGCAAAACGACAACGAAGGATATGATTGCATCTGTTGCTGGAAGTTCGTTCCGGACACACTTTACAAAAGGTAATTTAAATAATCAGATTGGGCTGCCCCTTACGATCTTATCCATGCCGAGGGGAACCGAGGTACTTGTTGTGGAGATGGGTATGAACCATAAGGGTGAAATTGAGACCTTAGCCAATATTGCCCGGCCCGATTATGGCGTGATTACAAACATCGGTGAATCCCATCTTGCTTATCTGGGTTCAAGGGAAGGAATTGCTGATGCCAAGCTTGAAATGACCAAAGGGATGCCTGAAGATGGCCATTTAATCATTGATGGGGATGAACCTTTGCTGCGGCAGGTATCCCGGCGTGAGCGTGTCATCACATGCGGTTTTGATTCAATGAATGATATTGTCATCAAGAATGTGAACTTAACGAAGAAGCACACCGAATTTCAGCTTGATACCGATGATGAGTTGTATACCATTCCGCTTCTGGGAAGCCATCATGCGCTGAATGCCGCATTCGCTGTAACGGTTGCCGGATTGCTCAAAATAGCAAAACGAGACGTCAGGCAGGCACTCCAGTCTCTGGAATGGACTTCGATGCGCTTTGAGTTGCTGGAAGGAAAAAACGGCTCATCCCTTATTAATGATGCGTACAATGCATCACCGACCTCCATGAAAGCAGCCATCAATGTTGTGAAACAGATGGAGGGTTTCAAGCGAAAAGTGCTTGTCCTTGGTGATATGTTTGAGCTTGGGGAGAATGCAGAGGCCCTTCACCGCTCGGCTGTCGAGAATGTTGACCAATCTATTGATGCTGTCCTGACAATTGGGGAACATGCAACAGCAATGGCAGCGGCGGTCAGTGATCAGATAGATACCATTGACAGCAGGCACTTCACTTCCAAAGAAGCTTTGTTGCATGCTATCGAAACATATACAGCTGAAGACACGCTGATTCTTTTTAAAGCATCACGGGGTATGCAATTTGAGTCATTGATTGATCATATAATGAATTCACCACAATCATGATGGACGGTCGATGTAAGAGGAGGAGAAACAGTGAATATAGTAGTATTCGTCATGACAATTGCCATAGCTTTTTAATTACCGTCCTTCTGTCCCCGATCTTCATTCCATTCCTAAGGCGTTTGAAGTTTGGACAAAGCATCCGTGAAGAAGGTCCGGAATCACATATCAAAAAGACAGGCACACCGACAATGGGCGGTATTATGATTATAGTCAGTGTAGTGATAACATCGCTTATCATGGTTAATAAGTACAGTTCAGGTACGATTGGGTATGAGTTATGGCTTTTGCTGTTTGTGATGGTTGGCTATGGTCTGCTTGGGTTCCTGGATGATTTCATCAAAGTTGCCATGAAGCGTAACCTGGGGCTTACCTCCGGACAAAATGCTTGGGCAGCTAGTCATTGCACTTATTTTTTATTTCATTCTGCAATACAATGATTTTGCAACTTATATTCATGTACCGGGAACATCTATTCAGCTTGAACTGGGCTGGGGATATGCCCTTTTGATTATCTTTATGCTTGTCGGGGCTTCTAATGCAGTGAATTTAACGGACGGACTGGATGGCCTGCTTGCTGGAACAGCGGCCATTGCATTTGGCGCCTTTGGCATTCTGGCGTGGTATGGTTTTCCGCAAAATGAAGTGACTATCTTTTCGCTGGCGGCAGTCGGGGCATTGCTTGGCTTTTTGGTATTCAATGCTCATCCGGCAAAAGTGTTTATGGGGGACACCGGTTCGCTGGCACTCGGCGGAAGCATCGCTGCTGTAGCTATTTTGACGAAGCTTGAGGTCATTTTAGTAATCGTTGGCGGTGTGTTCGTCATCGAAACGTTGTCTGTTATTATTCAGGTTATTTCATTTAAAACAACCGGTAAAAGAATCTTTAAAATGAGCCCGCTGCATCATCACTATGAATTACTCGGATGGTCAGAATGGCGTGTTGTGACAACGTTCTGGCTGTTGGGACTGATATTTGCAGCGCTAGGTATATATATTGAGGTGTGGATAGTTTGAAGGCATTAACGAATTTCCCGTACGACCGTGTGCTTGTTTTGGGACTGGCAAAAAGTGGCAGTGCTGCTGCAAAACTCTTACTAGAGACCGGGAGAAAGGTCCGGGTGAATGATAAACAAGCGGTAGAGGACGGACTGCTTGATGAATTGCAGTCACGTGGAGCGGAACTGATTACCGGCTCCCATCCTTTATCTGTTTTGGATGACATGGAAGTAATCATCAAAAACCCGGGAATACCGTACGATAATCCTGTACTGGTTGAAGCGGCCAGGCGGGATATACCAATTTAACGGAAATTGAGCTTGCCGGGATGCTCGTGGACAATACCATATTGGCATTACCGGTTCGAATGGTAAAACGACGACAACAACATTAGCCACCGAAATGCTCAATCAGGGGAATCAGGCAGCTAAAATTGCCGGTAATATCGGTACTGTTGCAACAGAGGTGGCACAGACACTTGGGGAAAATGAGAAATTGGTCCTTGAGTTATCATCGTTTCAATTAATGGGTGTTCAGACCTTTAAACCTAATATTGCTGTTCTCTTAAATATCTTTGAGGCACATCTCGATTACCATAAAACATTTGACAATTATCGGCAGGCCAAATGCAATATATTTGCCAGTCAGACCTCTGATGACTATCTCGTTTATAATGCAGACGATCCGATTGTTGAGGCATCTGCGGCCATAGCAGCTTCCATGAAAGTTCCATTTTCAGCTTTGGGACGGGTTGAAAACGGTGCTTGGGCAGATGAAACCAGCATTTACTTCTGCGATGAAAAAATTGCTGATAAAAAAGATATCGTACTTGTCGGAAAGCATAATCTCGAAAATATTCTGGCTGCAGTCTGTGCCGCCAAATTGAGTGGTGCTGCAAATGAGGCGATACGGTATGTGCTGCAGACTTTTACCGGTGTAAAGCATCGTTTGCAGCATGTTGCGACTGTCAGAGATCGCATGTTTTATAATGATTCCAAAGCGACAAACATACTGGCAACACAAAAGGCTTTATCCGCATTCACCAATCCTGTGATCCTTTTGGCTGGTGGACTAGACCGGGGGAAATGAATTTGACGATCTGAGGCCATATTTAGAGAATGTGAAGGGGATTGTCTTGTTCGGTGAGACGAAAGAAAAACTGAAGCGGATAGCTCTTGAGGCAGATATACCGTTTATTCGCACGACAGACCGGCTTGATGAGGCTGTCAAGCTTGCGTTTGATCACTCGGAGCAAGAGGATGTCATTTTGCTATCTCCTGCCTGTGCAAGCTGGGATCAGTATCGCACTTTTGAAGAAAGGGGAGACATGTTTGAACAAGCTGTGCATAGATTAATGTAGGGGCTTGTTTCAGACTCAGCCGGAAAGGAATAAGGTCACACGAACTGAAATCGGCACACGGGCCGTTTTCGGGTTCCAGACCGGTGGTGTTCAATTGAGATGATCGGAGGAAACGATGCCCCTATTCCAACAATCTGGAACGGGGTGTTTTTTGTGTTTCGAAAACTATTTAATACCAAATATGCACCAGACTACACGCTTTTCTTTGTTATTTTGGCATTGCTTGTGGTAGGCACCATAATGGTTTACAGTTCTTCTTACGTGTGGGCAGAGTATAAGTATGCAGATCCGCATTTTTTTCTGAAACGGCAGATCCTTTTTAGCGGAGTAGGCATTGTTGCGATGCTTTTTTTCATGGCAATCCCATACACTGTCTGGAAAAAATACAGTAATAGTATACTGCTGGCGTGTTTTTTGATGCTTTTGATTGTGTTAATTCCAGGGATTGGTATGGAACGCGGTGGTGCACAGAGCTGGATTGGTGTCGGTGCCTTCAGCATTCAGCCTTCTGAATTTATGAAGCTTGGCCTGATTATCTTTTTGTCTGTATACCTGGCTGTACAGCAAAAGTATATAACATCGTTTAAGAAAGGTTTTTTCCGTCTCTGATACTGGTGTTTACGGCATTTGGGCTAATTATGCTGCAGCCTGATCTGGGAACGGGTGTTGTGCTGGTTGCGACTTGCATGGTAATGATTTATGCTGCAGGGGCAAGACTGCTCCATTTCTCAGGGCTGATAGCAATTGGTGCTGTTGGATTTGCTGCGCTGATCCTTTCCGCTCCATACCGAATCAGTCGTATCACATCTTTTTTGAACCCGTGGGAAGATCCGACTGGTGATGGGTTTCAGATCATCCAGTCATTGTATGCAATCGGTCCAGGCGGGCTGATGGGCCTTGGTTTCGGGGAAAGTATTCAAAAGTATTTTTATCTCCCTGAACCGCAAAATGATTTATTTTTGCGATTATAGGAGAGGAGTTTGGATTTTTAGGCGGTACATTTGTTCTTGGATTGTTCGTGCTGTTGTTTTGGAGGGGTGTTAAGATTGCTCTGCAAGCTCCTGATGCCTACGGAAGGTTTTTGGCGCTTGGCATTGTATCGATGCTGACTATTCAGGTGATGATCAACATTAGTGTTGTCATTGGTTTAATTCCTGTTACTGGCGTTACACTTCCATTCTTAAGCTATGGTGGTTCTTCACTGACGCTCACACTCTGCTCGGTTGGAATCCTATTGAATGTCAGCAGGTATGCCAAACTATGAAAAATGCACAAATTGGTACATGTTTACTACATATACCGCGGTAATATGTGATATAATGGGGGGCAATAGAAGCGGCATGCTATAATGCCGTTTTTGCTTTATCAGACTTTAATTATCCAAAAAGGGAAGAAATAGAAATGGAGAAAAAGAATGTCGTTTCCATTGAGGATCGCATACCAACACTGAAACAGGAACGTAAAAAGAAGGCTAACCGCCGTCTTATATTTTATCTTTCTATTTTTTTCTTTTTAATTTCTATTATTGTCTATCTTCAGTCGCCCTTAAGTGACATCCGAACGATTAAAGTTACCGGGAACGCATTTGTTGCCGAAGAACAAGTGCTGGATCAGGTTGACATGGCTGAAGGTGATAATATTTGGACAGTCGATAAGGAGGCTGTGAGCCAGGCGGCCGCATCTAATCCGGCAATTAAAAAGCTGAAGTACATAGGCGCCTGCCATGGACGATTGAACTGAATATAACGGAAGTGAATCATGTTGGCTTCGTCAGCCGTGATGACAATGTTTATCCAATCCTAGGCAACGGGAAAGTGCTGACAGAACATGTTCAGTCTGATTCCATGAATGGCAATGCCCCACTCCTGGCCGGATTCTCTGAAGAGGCTTATCTGAAGGATATGGCGGAACAACTTAGCTCATTGCCTGAAAGTATTCGCAGTCTGATTTCGGAAATACATTGGAAGCCAAATGACGGAAACAAGCATAAAATTCTGCTTTACATGAATGACGGTAATCTCGTGGATGGAACAATCAGACACTTTGCGGATAAGATGAGTGTTTACCCGTCCATTGTTTCCCAGCTGGAGCCAGACAAAAAGGGGATTGTACATATTGGAGTTGGCGCATACTTTGAAGAATTTGGAAGCGCTGGGGAAGATTCAGGTAATACAGACGGAACAACAAATGAAAATTAAAGAAAAAATAAAATAAAATAGCGAAATAAAAAGGATTTGGCTGTTTTTATATCGAAATTAACGAATATATATTTTCTTTTTGATTATTCCTTTAAAATGATAGATTATAGGCAATTAATAGAATGAAATAAAAACATCTGGTTGCAGCTGAATCTTATAGGATTGAATCAGATGCTTCTCGATCAGGAGGTGCCTTTCTTTGAATAACAGCGAAATACTAGTCAGTCTTGATATAGGTACATCAAAAATTAAAGTTATCATTGGAGAAGTTTTAAATGATACCCTGAATATATTGGGATGGGAACAGCCCATTCAAATGGTATGAAGAAAGGTGCAATTGTAGATATCGATCAGACTGTCCAGTCAATCCGGAATGCAGTTGAACAGGCGGAGCGTATGGTGGGCATGCAAATTGACAGTGTGGTTGTAGGTATTGACGGGAAACACATCCAACTGCAGCCTTGTCACGGGGTTGTGGCTGTACAGAGTGAGAACCGGGAAATCGGTAACGAAGATATTAAACGTGTTATTGATGGAGCACAAGTGGTCTCGATTCCGCCGGAGCGCGAGATCATTGATGTGATTCCGAAACAATTCATTGTTGATGGCCTGGATGAAATAACAGATCCGCGCGGGATGATTGGTGTACGGCTGGAAATGGAAGGGACGATTATCACCTGTTCCAAGACCGTTTTACATAACATCCTGAAATGTGTGGAACGCGCCAATCTCCATATTTCCGACATCTGTCTGCAGCCGCTAGCGTCAGGAACAGTCGCTTTATCGAAGGATGAGAAAAATCTTGGTGTGACATTAATCGATGTTGGCGGGGGTTCCACGACTGTTTCCGTTTTTCAGAATGAACAATTGGCCAGTACAAGTGTCATACCGCTTGGAGGCGATAATATAACGAAGGATCTATCAATTGGTCTGCGTACATCAACAGAAGAAGCGGAAGATGTCAAACTAAATTATGGGCATGCATTTTATGATGATGCGCAGGAAGACGAAACCTTCGAGGTGTCTATCATAGGCAGCAATCATTCGGAAGTGTACAATCAATTGCAAATTGCTGATATGATAGAGGCGCGGCTTGAAGAGATTTATGCGTATGCCGAGCGGGAAATTCGCCGCATGGGTTACCAGCAATTGCCAGGCGGTTATGTCCTGACAGGTGGTACAATGAAAATGCCCGGTGTTCTTGAACTGGCACAGGATTTGTTTCAGTCCAATGTCCGCATAGCAATTCCTGACTACATAGGTGTGCGTGAACCACAATTTGCTGCTGGTGTTGGCATCTTGCAATTTGCCTACCGTAATGCGAAAATACAAGGAAAAGAATTATTGCCTTCTGTAGCAGCGGATCATGACGAAGCAAAGCCGAAACGTACGAAAAAGCCGGCTGAAACGGATCAGCCTGCTAAAACAAAGAAAAAGAATCCGGACTGGCCAACTTGTTCAAGTACTTTTTTGATTGAGCAAGTGTTCGGTTTACTGCAGAACCGGACCGGGAACTTCATATTTGCCCGGACGGAGACATGAAGTAACAATTTAAATGCGTTGTAATTCAGCATATTAGGAGGAACGGATGTATGTTAGAGTTTGATACGAACATGGACCAGCTGGCAACGATAAAAGTAATTGGTGTAGGCGGCGGCGGAAGCAACGCTGTCAACCGCATGATTGAACACGGTGTAGAAGGTGTCGAATTCATTGCTGTCAATACGGATTCACAAGCTCTGAATCTATCAAAGGCAGAAACGAAATTGCAAGTCGGCGGAAAATTAACGCGCGGACTTGGCGCAGGTGCTAACCCTGAAGTAGGCAGAAAAGCTGCTGAAGAAAACAAGGAGCAGCTTGAGGAAGCACTACAGGGGGCTGACATGATTTTTGTTACAGCCGGAATGGGTGGAGGCACAGGAACCGGTGCCGCACCTGTAATTGCTCAAATAGCGAAGGAACTTGGTGCACTGACCGTTGGTGTTGTGACCCGGCCGTTCACCTTTGAAGGCAGAAGAAGATCGACACAGGCAGTTTCGGGGATTGATGCACTAAAAACAAATGTCGATACATTGATTGTCATTCCAAACGATCGCCTGCTTGAAATTGTTGATAAAAATACACCAATGCTGGAGGCGTTCCGTGAGGCAGACAATGTATTGCGCCAGGGTGTTCAGGGCATTTCCGACCTGATCGCCAAACCAGGTCTCATTAATGTGGACTTCGCTGACGTGAAGACAATCATGTTTGATAAAGGGTCCGCATTGATGGGAATTGGAATTGCAACCGGCGAAAATCGGGCATCAGAAGCAGCGAAAAAAGCCATTTCCTCGCCACTATTGGAAACGTCCATCGACGGGGCACATGGTGTTTTAATGAACATTACCGGTGGAGCAACTTGAGCCTGTATGAAGTTCAGGAAGCTGCAGACCTCGTAACATCAGCGGCCGACAATGAAGTGAACGTCATCTTTGGTTCCGTCATCAATGAAAACTTAAAAGACGAAATAATTGTAACGGTCATTGCAACTGGTTTTGATGAGAGCCAGCAAGAGGATAATCAGCCAAGGCAGCGCCCGGTTATCAATCATAATCAGCATGCAGCGACAAGGGCTTCCGAAGACACGCCGCGCGAACGTGAGCAGGGACAAAGCCAGCAAAATCAGCAAAACCAGCAAAGCCGTCCGACCCCGAGTCAGCAAGAGGATGAATTGGACATCCCTACATTTCTGCGGAACCGCAACCGCAACCGATAAAACCGGCTTTGGCTTTAATAACTAATAGTGCGTGTTCAAAAGGAGAAAGTGTCATTTTACCGGACTTTTTGAACAACCTCTAATAGGATGAATCAAAAAAACACCGCCAATCGTGTATACAACACGATTGGCGGTGTTTTTGTTAGGGAAAATCTAGGACCTGCCTTCTCCGACAAAGTCCCTGATAAGCAGATAAAATTAGCCCCATTCCCTCTACACAAATTGACAGACTTTGCTGTCCAATCCCACTATACTCGTTGTAAAGGATGTTAGTTTTAGAAGCTCGGCACAACGCCAGCCTTAGTTGCACTTATGCAGTAAGAAAGAATTAATTCTTTCTTAACTGGAAAGGAAAGGAAGAACCATGTGACCATTTATCTTGATGCTGTCTGGCTTTTAAATTTCCTGCTGGATATGATGCTGCTCATGCTTACACAGGCACTGGCAAAAGACAGCACAGGAAAGCTCAGAATTATTTTTGGTGCGTTCATTGCTTCGTTGTTGGTTCCGTTGTCCATTTACTATCCGGATTCATTTTTTACTAGTATGATAGGCAAACTTATTTACTCTGTCATTATCATTCTCTGCAGCTTCCAATTTTATACCATCTATCGGATGGTTAAATTGTTTTTTCTATTTTATTTTGTAACTTTTTCCATAGGGGGTGGATTGATAGCCATACACTTTCTTTTCCAAAACCCGGTTGGTCTATCTGCAAATGGAATTCTCACGTTTAACAGTGGTTACGGTGATCCAATGAGCTGGCTGTTCGTCGCAGCAGGATTTCCGCTTTCCTGGTTGTTCACAAAGACCCGTATGGACAAGCACGCAGTAGAAAAAATCCGTTATGATCAGCTGTACCCGATTTCGATCCAAATGAAAAATATTGCCCACTCAACAACAGCTTATATTGACAGCGGGAACCAGTTGACAGATCCATTGACCAAAAATCCGGTTATCATTTGTGATGAGCATTTTTTGAAACAATGGTTTTCAGAAAATGACTGGATGAAACTGAGGCCGTCCAGGATACGCTTGATTTCGAGCAGCTTCCTTCTGGCTGGGAAAAAGTTTCAGATTGTTCCTTACCAGGGGGTCGAAGGTAACCGTACATTTATGCTGGCTCTGAAGCCGGATCGAATAACGATTGATTATGACGAAAAGGAGATTGTTACACACAAAGCATTGATAGGTATCCAATTTGCATCATTGACAAAAGATCAGTCTTATCATTGCCTGCTCCATCCGCAAATCATTAAGATGGCAGCAGCCACGTCGGCATGACTGGCGTGAATGGGTGATAAAATGAATGGCTTATAAAGGTTGTTCAAAAAGTCCGGTAAAAATGACACATCG
This sequence comes from Lentibacillus juripiscarius JCM 12147, assembly GCA_001311805.1. Next base: position 28,899 of record BBCA01000020.1, read on the forward strand.
AATTTCTCGGTCCTTTTTATCCTCCTTTTTGAACACGCACTTATACTGCCATTGTTTGCAATAATAGCGAAAAGGAGCGACTCAATTTGGCATTACTCAGACTTCGACTGCGTTTATGGTGGTATAAATTATTATTTAAGCTTGGTCTCAAAACAGATGAGATTTATTACATAGGCGGCAGTGAGGCTCTTCCTCCACCGTTGTCAAAAGAAGAAGAACAGCGGCTTTTGGAATTGCTCCCCAAAGGCGATAAATCGGCCAGGGCAATGCTCATTGAACGGAACCTCCGTTTAGTCGTCTATATTGCCCGTAAATTTGAGAATACTGGTATCAATATTGAAGACCTTATCAGTATCGGAACCATTGGGCTGATTAAGGCAGTCAATACATTCAACCCGGAAAAGAAAATTAAGCTGGCAACCTATGCATCAAGGTGTATTGAAAATGAAATACTAATGTACTTAAGACGAAACAATAAACTAAAATCTGAAATATCATTTGACGAACCGCTGAACATTGATTGGGACGGCAACGAGCTGCTTCTGTCCGACGTTATGGGAACAGATGAAGATGTAACGACAAGAGACATGGAGACGAAGGTTGATAAACACTTGTTAAAAGATGCGCTTTCCCAATTGAATCCACGGGAAAAACAAATCATGGAACTTCGCTTCGGCCTGATTGGGCAGGAAGAAAAAACACAAAAAGATGTAGCCGATATGCTAGGCATTTCACAGTCCTATATTTCACGGCTTGAGAAAAAAATTATACGTCGGCTGCAAAAAGAATTTAATAAAATGGTGTGACCTGTACTGGCGTGATTTCCGGACGGTTTTAGACAAGCTATAGCTCAAGGCCACCTGCATAAAAACCCTCCTATGGGGAGATACTGTCCATGAACAGCATCTCCAACCGGGAGGGTAGAACATGACAAAACATAAAGTAGAAATTTGCGGCGTTGATACATCAACATTACCCGTACTAAAAAACGATGAAATGCGAGAACTATTCAAACAAATGCAAGACGGTGACCTGGAAGCACGCGAGAAATTGGTCAATGGGAATTTGCGGCTTGTGCTTAGCGTCATACAGCGGTTTAATAACCGTGGCGAATATGGCGATGACTTATTTCAGGTTGGCTGTATAGGACTTATGAAATCAATTGATAATTTTGATTTAGGACATAATGTACGGTTTTCCACGTATGCTGTTCCAATGATTATTGGGGAAATCAGACGCTATCTGCGTGATAATAACCCAATCAGAGTGTCACGGTCATTGCGTGATATTGCCTACAAAGCACTCCAAGTCCGGGAAAAGCTGATTAATAAGACATCGAAAGAGCCAACTGCTATGGAACTTGCCGAAGAGATGGGCGTCCCACATTCCGATATTGTTTTGCACTGGATGCTATACAAGATCCAGTTTCCCTATTTGAGCCCATTTATAATGACGGTGGAGACCCCATCTATGTGATGGATCAATTGAGTGATGACAAGGACAAAGACTACCTTTGGGTGGATAAGCTGTCCTTAAAAGAAGGGATGCATCAGCTGGAGGAACGGGAAAAATCGATATTGAGCAAACGCTTTTTTCAGGGAAAAACACAGATGGAAGTGGCGGACGAAATCGGCATTTCCCAGGCACAGGTTTCCCGTCTCGAGAAAGCAGCAATTGACCAGATGAACAAGGAAATGTTTGAGTAAGGCAGTCGCCTTTACCAGAAGTTTTTTTGGCAACAATACAATAAAATAACAGGCAAGTAGAATCGGCACCTACAATAAGCGGGTGTCGATTTTTGTGTTATGTAGCAGTAATAATATTTTCAGCCCATGCCTGCATATAATGGCTACTAAGGCAGGTGAGTGTGTGTGGTTACGCTATCAGATTTGCAAATAAAGAAGTCATTGTCAGGAATGACGGCAAACGGCTTGGGCACATATCTGACTTGGAAATCGACGGAGATAATGGGAGAATTACGGCATTGGTCATTTATGTAAAGGACAAGAAATCAGGGCTGTTCGGGAAAACTGATGAACTGATTATTCCATGGAATCATATTGAAGTAATCGGAACCGATGTTATCCTTGTCAGAGAAGTGACATCCCCTTCCCTTTATCCCGGGCAGCAATTTATGTAGTCAACAAAGATAAGTGCATGAAGCATGTCCCGCTCATTGTGCATAATTCTGTTTATCCATTGTCGATAAAAGTGTGGTAGAATGTAAGCAGTATAGTTCGGGAGGTACATTAATGGCAGAACCATTCCAGTTGCAGACAGAATCTCTGCTTGCGATAAAAAAATGGGGGGCAATAAGTCCGGGGCTTCAGGCAGGGTTTACAACGAGAAAAGGCGGATACAGTGCACCCCCTTTCCATTCATGGAACCTTGGTCTTCATGTGCCCGATGTGAAGAAAAATGTGGACGCAAACCGGCAAAAGCTGAGTGGAGCCATCCGTTTTCCGCTGCAATCATGGGTGTCCGGGGAACAGTCACACAAGACGAACATCCATATTGTAACTGCTGCGGACAAGGGAAAAGGAGCAGAAACTTATAAAACGTCACTAACCGATACTGATGGGCTTATCACGAAGGAAAGCGGCATATTGTGCACTGCTTTTTTGCAGACTGTGTACCTATCTATTTTCTTGATTCTGTTTCGGGATATATCGGGATTGCGCATGCAGGCTGGAAAGGAACGGTCAATGGTATCGCCGGAAAAATGGTTGAAACGTTCAAGGAGCTGGGAACGGTCCCAGCTAATCTGCTGACCGTAATCGGCCCGTGCATTTCCCATGATGCCTATGAGGTGGATGAGCAGGTCGTCGGGCATATTCCGGATGAATGGCGGGATAAGACAGTCACCGCGCGGGAAAATGGACGTTATTTATTGGATTTAAAGCAATTAAATACAGAAATCCTTTTACAGCAGGGTGTTTTACGTCGTAATATAGATGTGACACAATATTGCACATTCCGTGATGAATCATTGTTTTTCTCCCATCGCCGGGACAATGGCAAAACGGGGAGAATGCTTGGCTATATCGGATATGAGAACTGATTATGATGGGGAGGGCATGGATAGAATGGATGTAGCAGCCAATCTGGAAGAAATCCGTCAGCAGATCAGACAAGCATGCGCAAACAGCAACCGGAATCCGGAAGACATAACCATTATTGGTGTGACGAAATATGTTACCACTGAGCGGGCAAAAGAAGCGATTGAAGCCGGAGTCACGAATCTTGGCGAAAATCGAATGGAAGGTTTTCTGGAGAAATATGAATACATACAAGATGATGCAGTCTGGCATTTTATCGGAACGCTGCAGTCAAGAAAAGTAAAGGATGTCATCGGCAAGGCCGACGTGATTCATTCCCTTGACCGGAAGTCGCTTGCGAAAGAAATCAATAAGCGGGCGGCCGGTCCTGCAGATTGTCTTGTACAGGTGAATGTCAGCGGTGAGGATTCGAAACATGGCATAGACGCAAAAGAGGTTATCTCTTTTGTCAGGGAATTAAAGCGCTATGAGAACATTCGGGTTGCCGGTCTAATGACAATGGCGCCCCACACTGATGATGAGGATCAGCTGCGGACGGTTTTTCGAAAACTTGCGTCGCTTCGGGAAGCGGTACAGGCCGAACAGCTTCCGCATGCCCCGTGTCAATATCTTTCCATGGGCATGAGTAACGACTACCAAATTGCGATTGAAGAGGGAGCTACACATGTCCGTATTGGATCGGCATTGGTTGGTTCCCGGGAAACGGAGTGAAGATATGAGTATTATGAACAAACTAAAAACGTTCTTCACGATGGATGAGGAAGATATGTACGCTGACGAGGAGATGGATACGGGCACGCCCGGTAATGGTGCCGGCCAGAATAGTCAGCGGCATAACAGGGAAAATGTAGTAAATCTGACAAGCATTCAGCAGCCCGCATCGAAAGTTGTGCTATATGAGCCGCGCAACTATAATGAAGCACAGGAGATTGCTGATAATGTGGTGAATAACGTGCGGCAGTCATTAATCTGCAGCGCATTGATCAGCAGCAGGCGAAACGGATTGTCGATTTTCTGAGTGGGACTGTCTATGCTGTGAACGGGGACATTCAAAAATTAGGCGACCAGACATTTCTGTGCACGCCTGAGAATGTAGATGTTTCCGGAAGCATAACCGATACGCTCGTGGAAGAAGACGAATTTCATAAAGGATGGTAGCAGACTATGCAATCACTATTGGGTTTATTGTACTGGGCATTGGAACTTTACAGCTTTGCGCTGATTATTTATATTTTCATGTCCTGGTTTCCAGGGGCGAGGGAATCGGCATTTGGAAGTTTTTTTGGCTAAAATTTGTGAACCTTATCTTGAACCATTCCGGAAGATTATACCACCTCTTGGTATGATTGACTTATCCCCGATTGTAGCCATTTTCGTTCTTTATTTTGCCAGGATGTACGGGCTGCCGGTTCTGATTACCTGGTTCTAGGGGCTTGTGCGATGGATATATACCAGCATTTCAGAAAAGAAGAACAGCCATTTATCAATCATGTTCTGTCCTGGATACGGGATGTGGAAATGACCTATCAGCCAAAGCTGACTGATTTCTTGAATCCGAGAGAACAGCAAATAGCTGATATGCTTGCTGGGACAAGCCTTGAAGATCTAAAAGTGTCGAAACATGGAGGTGATCAGTCCGCTGAACGAAAGCGGATCATGATTGCCCCGATGTATGAACAGATAACGGAAGATTCGTTTCAGCTTCGTCTTTTGCAAGGTTCCTATCATGATAAATTTGTTTCCCTGACACACCGGGATGTGATGGGGGCCTTCTTATCCCTCGGTATTAAGCGAAAAAAGCTGGGCGATATAATAGTTGAAGATGGGCTTGTGCAAATCATTGCAGCAGATGAAATTGCACCGTACGTACTTGCGAATCTCACCACCGTCAAGAAAGCGAGCATCAGACTTGAAAGCAAGCCGCTGTCTGCGCTGGTTGAAAGCAAGGCCTCCTGGGTTGAAACGGACCATATCATCTCATCATTGCGGCTGGATACCGTTGTAAAAGCGATTTATAAATTATCAAGAAAAAATGCAGCCGCTATGATTGAAAAAGGGATGGTGAAAGTGAATCACCAAGTTGCGGATGACAAAAAATTCACCCTTGAGGAAGGCGATTTGCTGTCATTGCGTGGGAAAGGCCGAAGCAAACTGGCCGCTATCAATGCCCGAACAAAAAGATAATATAAGTATAACAGCAGCTGTACTAAAATAATTCGGCACATTATGCAGGAATTTCAGTTTTTATGTCGAAAAATAGTATACAGCAATTACGACCTTATGTATTATTATTTCACACTGACTAACTAAAAGGAGGTGGCCTGTGTGTCATTATCACCGTTGGATATACACAATAAGGAGTTTACAAGAAGTTTTCGCGGCTATGACGAAGATGAGGTCAATGAGTTTCTTGATCAGGTCATAAAAGATTATGAAATGACCATCCGTGAGAAAAAAGAATTACAGGAGCAGGTCGAGCAGCTGAATGAGAAACTTGGACATTTTACTAATATTGAAAGCACGCTAAATAACTCTATTCTAATTGCCCAGGAAACGGCTGAAGAATTAAAAGGGAATGCCCAGAAAGAATCGAAACTGATTATTAAAGAGGCTGAGAAAAAACGCTGATCGGATTGTGAATGAGGCGTTAAATAAATCCCGTAAAATCGAAATGGATGTAGAGGAATTAAAGAAACAGGCAAAAGTCTTCCGAACCCGTCTGAAGATGCTGGTCGAAGCTCAGCTTGAAGTAATCAATGCAGATGACTGGGATGGATTGTTTGATGAAGAGGGCGAAGAAGAAGTGGAAGGAATACAGGAAGAAACATCCGAGTATGCCAATAGTAATGCGTAGACCTTGACGTTTTCAGGAATTTTACATATAATTCATTATCATAAAGGTCTCAAAGGTCTTACCAAATACAAACCACGACGACGGAGACAGTATGAATGCCACCTGCTGCCCAGCGAATCAGGGATGGTGCAAGCCTGATACAGCAATACATTCAGAACATCACTCCCGAGTGTCCATTTTGAACTTGAGTAAAAATGGACGGTTCATCCACGTTACGGATATCGAGTGAATTTAAAATAGGCGCCAATTTTAAATTCATAAGGGTGGTACCGCGAGTCTTCTCGTCCCTTTTTGGGATAGAGAAGACTTTTTTACTCACGTGTATTGTTAGTCTGTATTGTTGATTTCAGCACTAGACGCTCGCTTACCGTGGGCTCGCGCCAAGCCTCCTCGACAGTTCATTGCTTCACTGTCTGTGGGGTCTCGGCTGTCTCGCTTTCCCGCAGAAGTCTCGCGTCTTCTGCTTCAATCAACGCCACGTTGTTAAATACAGCCCCGATTTTCACTAAAGACAAGGAGGATAACACATGGATTATAAAGACACGTTGCTGATGCCGAAGACGAAGTTTCCTATGCGCGGCAACTTGCCGAACAAAGAACCAGAACGTCAGCAAAAATGGGATGAAGAACAAATTTACGATAAAGGGCTTGAGCGGACAAAAGGACGTCCACTGTTCGTTCTGCATGATGGACCGCCATATGCCAATGGTGATTTGCATATCGGGCATGCTCTCAACAAAATTTTAAAGGACTTTATCACAAGGTACAAATCCATGAGCGGCTTTTACGCGCCATACGTTCCCGGCTGGGACACCCATGGCTTGCCTGTAGAAACTGCTTTGACGAAAAAGAAAAAAAGTGGACCGTAAAAAAATGAGCATTGCGGAATTCAGACAGAAATGTGCCGAGTATGCTATGGGGCAGCTGGATAATCAAAGGACCCAATTCAAAAAACTTGGTGTCCGCGGTGACTGGGATAATCCGTATATTACGCTAACCAAAGATTACGAAGCCGCCCAGATTAAAGTGTTTGGTGAAATGGCCAAAAAAGGCTACATTTACAAGGGCTTGAAGCCTGTGTACTGGTCCCCGTCCTCTGAATCTGCGCTGGCAGAAGCAGAAATAGAATATCATGATAAGCGGTCACCATCCATTTATGTGGCATTTGACGTAACAGACGGCAAAGAGGTGCTGGACGGAGGTGAGAAAATTATTATATGGACCACAACCCCATGGACCATTCCGGCAAACCTTGGCATTGCCATTCATCCAGAACTGGAATATGCCGTTGTCGCTGTTAATGGTGAAAAATACGTCATTGCCCATGAACTGGTTGAAACACTGACAGAAGAACTGGAATGGGAAAACCCGGAAGTTATCAAGACTTTCAAGGGTGAAGAAGCAGACCGGGTAGTAGCCAGACATCCGTTTTATGATCGTGATTCGCTGGTTATGCTTGGTGACCATGTAACAACAGATGCTGGTACCGGCTGTGTTCATACAGCACCAGGTCACGGAGAAGATGACTTCTATATGTCCCGGACGTACGGTATCGAACCATTCTCTCCGGTTGATGGGAAAGGGCATTTCACTAGCGAAGCACCAGGATTAGAGGGAATGTTTTATGACCAGGCAAACAAAACAATTACGGAAAAACTGGAAGAGAGCGGGGCGCTACTGAAGCTTACGTTTATTACCCACTCCTATCCGCATGATTGGCGTACGAAAAAGCGACTATTTTCCGGGCGACATCGCAGTGGTTTGCATCCATTAAAGATTTTCGCCAGGATATTCTGGATGAAATCAATCGCATCAACTGGTATCCATCATGGGGAGAAACCCGTCTGTACAATATGGTACGCGACCGTGAAGACTGGTGCATTTCCCGGCAGCGGACTTGGGGTGTTCCAATCCCTGTGTTTTACGGGGAGGATGGAACGCCAATCATCAATAATGAAACCATTGCCCATGTTTCTAATCTGTTTGCTGAGCACGGCTCGAACGTTGGTTTGAATGGGAGACACATGACTTGCTTCCGGAAGGGTTCACGTCCGAACACAGTCCGAATGGTACCTTCACGAAAGAAACCGATATTATGGACGTCTGGTTTGATTCGGGGTCATCACACGAAGCTGTACTGAAGGGACGTGAGGATCATAAACGCCCGGCCGATGTTTACCTTGAAGGAAGTGACCAGTATCGCGGCTGGTTTAACTCATCGATTTCTACAGCAGTTGCGGTAACAGGCAAGGCACCATTGAAACCATCATCAGCCATGGCTTCACCCTTGATGGTAATGGACGAAAATGAGTAAATCACTCGGCAATGTTATGGATCCGTTAAAAATTCAGAAACAGCTTGGATCGGATATTTTGCGTCTTTGGGTATCCTCGGTTGATTACCAGGCAGACGTAAGGATTTCTCAGGAAATTCTGAAGCAAGTTTCTGAGGGCTATCGGAAAATCCGAAATACCGTACGGTTCATGCTCGGAAACTTAGCTGACTTTGATCCGGCTAAAGATGCTGTACCTGAATCAGAAATGGCGGAAGCTGACCGGTATATGCTACACCGGCTGCAAACGATGCTGAAAAAACGTCAGGGGCAGCTATGACGTTTATGAATTCGCACCAGTTTATTCAGAAATTCATAATTTCTGTACGACTGATTTAAGTTCGTTCTATCTCGACTTTGCCAAAGATATTTTATATATCGAAGCAGCGGATGACCATCGCCGCCGGAGTATTCAGACGGCGTATTATGAAATGGTCACCACGCTAGTGAAGCTCCTGACACCGATTATTCCGCATACGGCTGATGAAATCTGGGAGTACATTCCTGGTGCGGAAGAAGAAAGTGTCCAGCTGACGGATATTCCAGAACCAAGAGAAATCACTGGCTTTGACAAACTGTATGCGAAGTGGGACCACTTTATGCAGGTTCGTGATGATGTTCTAAAGGCGCTGGAAGAAGCGAGGGAAGCCAAAGTCATCGGAAAATCACTGGAAGCCAAGATTACGGTTGTTCCAAAAGATGAGCAGACAAAAGAAGTGCTCGATGGTATCTCCGATGTGCATCAGCTGTTCATCGTGTCCGAAGCAGACGTTACAGATGAGGCACCTGATGCGAAGGCGTATCACTATGTAAATGTTCTGGTTGAGAAACATCCTGGTGAAAAGTGTGCACGCTGCTGGACAGCCGCTGATACCGTTGGCCAGGATCAGGATCACCCAGATTTATGCACACGGTGTGCCGATATTGTGAAAGAGCATTACAGTGCATAAATAATTCGGTAAGTAAAACAGGATACAGACCAAAATAGGAATGCTTGCTTGTGGCATTCCTATTTTTGTATAGCTGAAATTGTGGTAAACTAATAAAGCATCTAAAATATAGCTAAGGTGTTAGGAACGATGGAGGAAACGAAATGTACTTGTATTACATAGTGGCACTCGTTGTGATTGCACTTGACCAGCTGACGAAGTGGGTCGTTGCACAAACGATGGAGCTTGGTGAGCAAATAACGGTTATCGGGAATTTTTTTCTATTTAACGTCACATCGTAATAGTGGAGCGGCTTGGGGAATATTGCAAGGAAAAATGATGTTTTTATATTGTGACAGTCATTGTCATCGCCGGAATTATTTATTACATGCAGAAGTATGCCAGGGAAAGTAAACTGCTGGCTGTTGCATTAAGCCTGATTCTGGGTGGTGCGATTGGGAATTTCATTGACCGGCTGTTCCGGAAAGAAGTTGTGGATTTCTTTGACTTCATCATTTTCGGGTATGACTATCCAATCTTCAATATTGCAGACTCAGCCCTGGTCGTCGGTGTGATTCTTGTGATAATAACGACTATTATGGATGAACGAAAGGAAAAAAGGCAAAATGACAAATCAGCACACGGTAACGGAAACAGAGCATAACACACGAATTGATAAACTGCTATCCAGTGTGATAGCAGATACATCCCGTTCGCAGGTGCAGGCATGGATAACCGATGGCCATGTGCTTGTCGGCGGGAAGCAAGTAAAAACGAATTATAAATGTCAGGCCAGTGATACCATTGAATGGGACGAGCCGGACGAGGAACCGCTCACAATTGACCCGGAAAATATTCCGCTTTCAATTGTTTATGAAGATGCTGATCTTTTGGTCGTCAACAAGCCAAAAGGGATGGTTGTCCACCCGTCGGCAGGTCATCAAACCGGGACATTGGTGAATGCACTGCTCCACCACTGTGACAGCTTGTCCCAGCTAAATGGGGAGGAACGGCCGGGTATCGTGCACCGCATCGATAAGGATACTAGCGGCCTATTAGTTGTTGCCAAAACGGATGAAGCGCATAGCAGTCTGTCTGAACAGCTCTCTCTAAAAGACATGGATCGTCGATATGAGGCAATTGTGCATGGAGTGATTGAACACGAAACCGGTGTCATTGATGCCCCGATTGGCAGAGATCCAAATGACCGGAAAAGGATGGGAGTCGTTGATAATGGAAAGGATGCGGTAACCCATTTTCGTGTGCTGGAGCGGTACACGGATTTTACACACATTGTCTGTCAGTTGGAGACAGGCCGTACCCATCAGATTCGCGTTCATATGAAGTATATCGGCTTTCCTGTTGTCGGTGATCCGAAATACGGTCAGCGCAAAACGATGAAACTTGGCGGCCAGGCATTGCATGCGAAATCACTGGCATTCAACCACCCGGAAACCGGTGAACAACTGCACTTTGAAGTGGATCCACCTGCTTATTTCCAGGAACTTCTGGACCAATTGGAGAAAATGGATTGACAATCCCCTGGAAATCTGTAATAATTAACGCAGATGAATATTGACCCTTTAAGATAGTCCAGTGAGGCTAAAAAGGTTGCGGAAGACAATTGTACTTGAGTGTCGTATACCCAAATCCCTTTTTCCTCACCGGAGAAAAGGGATTTTCTATGTCTGGAGGGGATTGAAGATGCAGAAAAAACAGTCCTGCTTGATCAGGCGGCAATTGGTAGGGCGATAACACGGATTGCCCATGAAATTGTCGAGAAAAATAAAGGCGGGGAGAACCTTCTGCTCGTCGGTATTAAAACACGAGGTATACCGTTGACGAAACGCCTGCAGGAAAAAATCCGGCAAATTGAAGGTATCACCGTCCCAACCGGGGAACTTGACATTACGTTATACCGGGATGATCTGGAGACAGTAACAGCTAATGATGATCCTGAATTAAAAGATACGAAAGTTGACGCCGATTTAAAGAATAAGAAGTTATTTTAGTCGATGACGTGCTGTATACCGGCAGAACGGTTAGGGCAGCGATGGATGCAATTATGGATATTGGCCGCCCGTCCCAGGTTCAGCTTGGCGTACTCGTTGACCGGGGGCATCGCGAACTGCCGATTCGAGCAGATTATGTTGGGAAAAACATCCCCACCTCTGATCAAGAGGTCATCGTTGTGCAATTGGATGAAACGGATGAGCAGGATGAGGTAAGTATTTACGATAATTGAACTACCCACCACTTAGCTGACGCTTGAAGTGGGGGATTCCTGCGAACACCAGTGTAACCACTAGTTATTTTAGCAGGCTCTACCCGTCGTCCCAACGGTGAGAACAAAGATTTTGTACGTTGGACTCGTGCCGTCTAGCGTAATGCACAGGTTTAGTCTTTTCGGCTAGACGGGGCGAATGATGCTTGGATATTTTACGTGACAAAGAAATTCTTGTCACAACCTCATATATCCAGTTTTCATAGAGCAACCTATACAGGTATATTATACCAAAGGAACAAATGTTTTGCTATACAAAAGGCGATTCATCTCCCGCTTATTTTGGGCATTGCCCTTCACAAAATTGAAGTGGGAGTCTTCTCGCCAAAAACGATAAATAGGAAGACCTTTAAGTAAATCCAGTGAGATTTATAAGGTCGCTGACAGGGAACGTGTATCGATTCTGATGGACACGTGTGCCTCTTTGCGGCCTTTCGCAAAGAGGCTTTTTTATATCCTAAGAAAGTAAAAATTAAAATCAAATAGGAGGAAATCGATATGAATAAACAAGAAATGGTAATGGATGTGCATGAAGTGCCAAAACTGCAGCAGTGGATTGTTCTTAGTCTGCAGCATTTGTTCGCCATGTTCGGCTCAACGATACTAGTCCCATTTCTGACCGGGCTGTCCCCCGCAGTAGCGCTAATATCCAGTGGTGTTGGAACACTGGCCTATCTCGTAGTCACCAAAGGGAGAATTCCCGCTTATTTAGGATCCAGTTTTGCATTTATCGCACCGATTATTGGGGCGAGCGCGGCAAGTGGTCCGGCCGGGGCAATGGTTGGCACCTTTTTAGCGGGACTTGTTTACGGCGGGGTTGCCCTGCTGATTGGCATGCTTGGCCTGAATTGGCTCATGCGCATATTGCCGCCAATCGTGGTCGGCCCTGTCATTATCGTTATCGGACTTGGGCTGGCATCAACTGCCATTGATATGTCCATGTATGTGCCGGGGCTCGATGAAAATGTCTATAGTGGAACCCACTTTAGCGTAGCCCTCTTCACACTGGCAGTGACCATTGTTGCGTCGATTTTTTCAGAGGCTTTTTCGGCCTGATTCCGATTCTAATTGGTATTACATCCGGGTATGTCTTCGCACTGTTTCAGGGTATTGTAGATACAGCGGAAATCAGTGAACAGTGGGCAGCCATTATGTCAGCTGGTTCCATATGGGGGACTGCTGCTGCATTATTCCAGACACCGGACTTTGTCGTACCATTTCTGGATTATGCGCCATTGGAGGTGCTGAACGGGGAAATTGTTCTGCTCATGGTGCCTGTTGCGCTTGTCACGATAGCAGAACACATTGGCGATCAGATGGTACTGTCAAAAGTTGCCGGGAAAAACTTTTTGAAGAACCCAGGGCTGCACCGTTCTATTCTCGGTGATGGTGTTGCAACGATGATTGCATCATTCCTTGGTGGTCCGCCAAATACAACGTACGGTGAGAATATCGGTGTATTGTCCATCACGAGGGTGTTCAGCGTGTTTGTTGTCGCCGGTGCGGGTCTAGTCGCGATACTGTTCGGATTTACCGGCATTGTCACGGCTACGATCAGTTCCATACCTTCCGCAGTTATGGGCGGGGTTTCCATTCTCCTGTTTGGTATTATTGCATCCAATGGACTGCGGATGCTGATTGATAACCAAGTTGACCTTGGCAATAAACGAAATCTCGTCATTGCTTCGGTTATTCTCGTGATCGGTGTCGGCGGCGCATTCATCCAGCTATCGGATAACCTGCAAATCGCGGGAATGGCTTTGTCGGCAATCATTGGTGTCTTGTTGAATCTCGTACTGCCGGGCAAGGAAAGTGGGTATGGCAATGGTGTTATGTTCGACGACAGCAATATGGAGACAGATAGCAGGCAGCACGATGCAGCTTAACGAACAAGCGGAGAACAGAAAGGGTGAGTGGAAGTGCAGCATTTTTTATCAGCAAAGGATCTTTCGGCGGATGTTATTCAGTCCATCATGGACCGGGCTGAAGCGACGGGGAAGCCATTGACGGGAGATAGCAGGGGACACTTTGCCGCCAATCTATTTTTGAGCCAAGCACCCGGACAAAAACAAGTTTCCTAGTTGCGGAAAAAAAAAGCTCGGAATGGAGATACTGGACTTTCAAACGGAAACATCCAGCATGACAAAAGGAGAATCGCTCTATGATACGGCGCGGACATATGAGGCAATTGGCGCTGATCTATTAGTTATTCGCCATGGCCGGGACACTTGGTATGAACAGCTTGCCGGCCGAATTTCCATTCCCATCATAAATGCTGGATCCGGAAAAGGGGAGCACCCGACACAATGCATGCTGGATTTGTTCACGATCAGACAGGAGTTCGGTGCTTTTAAAGGGCTGAATGTTGCGATTGCCGGTGATATTAAGCATAGCAGGGTAGCCCATTCTCATGCCTGTGCATTGCGGACAGTCGGAGCCAATGTCTATTTGTGGAGGTGCCTGGCTTTAAGGATGAAACGCTGGACATTCCGTACGTGACGATGGACGAGGCTTGTGCCATGTGCGATGTGCTGATGCTGCTGCGAATCCAGCATGAACGGCATGGAGGATCTGGTTATGATGCTGCCTCCTATCTTGCGGATTATGGCCTGACGATGGAACGTGAAAGAAACATGCAGGGTCATGCGATTATCCTGCATCCCGCACCGGTCAACAGGGGCGTTGAAATCGATACAAGATTAGTAGAATGTGACCGCTCACGCATTTTTCAGCAAATGGAAAACGGTGTGGCAGTAAGAATGGCGATTATCAATCTTTTATTGGAAGAACGGAGGGTGCTCGTATGAACACTGTATTCAAAAATGCGAAACGGCTAATGGAAGATGGTTCTCTTGAACAATGTGAACTGAAGGTTGAGAAAGGAAACATTACAACAATTGCCCCCATTGTACCGGAAAATGGGGATGATGTGATTGACTGTAACGGTCGGCTGCTTCTCCCAGGGTTTGTCGATGTTCACGTACATTTGCGTGAACCGGGCGGCGAACATAAAGAAACGATTGCCACCGGTACAAAGGCAGCTGCCCGGGGGGGATTCACCACGATATGTGCTATGCCGAATACGAATCCTGTTCCAGATAATCCAGAAACTGTTGTTGAACTGCTCGAAAAGGTGAAACAGAATGCTGCTGTACGGGTGCTGCCCTATGTTTCTATTACGGAAGGGCTAAAGGGTGAAAAGCTTACCGACATTGAAAACCTTTCCCAGATGAGTGTTTTTGCTTTCACAGATGATGGTGTTGGCGTTCAGACGGCGGATCAAATGCTCGAGGCTATGTCACAGGCTGCTGCCAATGGAAACCCGGTTGTCGCCCACTGTGAAGATAATTCACTTGTGTACGAGGGGGTTGTGCATCAGGGGGAAATAAGCACACGGATGAACCTGCCCGGCATTCCGTCTGTGAGTGAATCCGTACAAATTGCCCGTGACGTGCTGCTGGCTGAGGTAACGGACTGTCATTACCATGTCTGCCACGTCAGTACCAAAGAATCTGTGCGCGTCATTCGCGATGCCAAGAAGGCCGGAATCCAAGTGACAGCTGAAGTGACCCCGCACCATTTGCTCTTGAATGAACATGCAATTACAGCTGATGATGCCAATTTCAAAATGAATCCGCCGCTGCGCAGTCCGGAAGATCAGGAAGCATTGCTGGAAGGCTTGCTTGACGGGACGATTGACTGTATTGCGACCGACCATGCCCCGCATGCGGAATCGGAAAAGGTGAGCGGTTTCCGGACAGCACCATTTGGCATTACCGGACTGGAGACAGCCTTTCCGCTCCTATATACCTATTTCGTCCGAACGGGAAAAATAAATTTGAAGCAGTTAGTCGATTGGCTGACGATAAAGCCTGCCGGTATATTCCAACTGCCATACGGACGGCTGGAAGAAGGAGGAGTGGCTGATTTCACACTGGTCAGCTTTGACGAAGAAAACAAGGTTGATAGAAACGCGCTTTACTCAAAAGGAAAAAACACCCCGTTTCATGGCTGGACAGTAAGAGGGATCCCGTCCATGACAGTGGTGAACGGAGATATTGTCTACAAGGAGGATGCACATGACTGAACGTCAGCTTGTTTTAGAAGACGGCAGTATTTTTTCAGGAAAAGGATTTGGTGCTGATATAGGCACAAGCGGAGAAATTGTCTTTCACACGGGAATGACCGGCTATCAGGAAATTCTGTCAGACCCGTCCTATTGCGGACAAATTGTTATCCAGACCTATCCGCTAGCGGGCAACTACGGCATTAATAGAGATGATTTCGAAGCGGTAACACCGTTTGTGCATGGGTTTATCGCCAAAGAGTACTGCCAGTTTCCATCAAATGCCCGCAGTGAAGAGACGCTGCATGACTATTTGCAAGCGCACAGCATCCCAGGGATTTCGGGCATTGACACAAGGAAACTGACGAAACACATCCGTACATATGGGACGATGAGAGCTGTCATTTCGGACGCGGATGAGGGGCCGGAACAAGTACTGGAAACACTTCGGGATACAGATGCACAAACCGGTTTGGTTCAGAAGACTTCTGCACTGAAACCTTATGTTGTTCCCGGCAGCGGCAAGCGAATTATTCTCGTCGATTTCGGAATGAAGCATGGTATGATGCGAGAGCTGGTGAAACGGAATTGTCATGTGACCGTTGTTCCCTACAATTATCTTGCGGAAAGCATTTTACGGCTAAAACCCGATGGAATTTTGCTTTCAAATGGACCCGGTGATCCGAAAGATATACCAGAATCCCTGGAAACAGTCCGATCTCTAATTGGCAGCTATCCGATATTTGGGATTGGCCTTGGCCATCAGCTGCTGGCACTGGCAAGTGGTGCTGATACAGGGAAATTGGCTTTTGGTCATCGGGGGCCAAGTCATCCGGTAAAAGATCTGGAAAACAATAAAATTGTCATGACGTCGCAAAATCATGGCTATGCCGTCTCCCATCAGTCGCTTCGATGGACGCAACTGGAACTGACCCAGGTGTCGGTGCACGATTATTCCGTAGAAGGTGTCCGACATACCACTTACCCGGCATTTTCTGTCCAGTATCAGCCGGAAAGTGCTCCAGGTTCAGAAGACATGAAACATTTGTACGACGAGTTTTTGCAGCTGATAACGGACTGGAATGTCAAATGCAAGGAGGATATTTATGCCTAAAAACACAAACATACAGACCATTCTCGTGATTGGATCCGGACCGATTGTGATCGGCCAGGCTGCTGAATTTGATTATTCCGGCTCACAGGCATGCCAGGCGCTGTCAGAGGAAGGCTATACCATTGTTCTGGCTAATTCCAATCCCGCCACTATCATGACAGACCATACGATGGCAGACAAGGTTTATATGGAGCCATTGACGGTCGACTTTTTGACCAAAATTATCCGGAAAGAAGAGCCTGATGCGATTTTACCGACACTTGGCGGGCAAACAGGGTTGAATATGGCAGTTGCACTAGAGAAAAGTGGCATATTAGACATGTATCAGGTTGAACTATTGGGAACGTCACTTGAAGCGATTCAAAAGGCGGAAGATAGAGAAGTATTCCGATCATTGATGAATGAGCTTGGTGAACCGGTGCCCGAGAGTACAATTGTCAACTCCGTCGAGGCGGCCTTTCAATTTGCAGCAGAAATAGGCTATCCGGTTATTGTCAGGCCCGCTTATACATTGGGGGGAACCGGTGGAGGAATGTGCTGGGATGCGTCTGAACTGGAGGAAGTGGTCCGCAATGGCCTGGCAATTTCGCCAGCCGGACAATGCTTGATAGAAAAAAACATTGCTGGATTTAAGGAGATTGAATATGAAGTCGTCCGGGATAAAAACGATCTGGCGATTGCTGTCTGCAGTATGGAAAATATCGATCCAGTCGGTATTCATACCGGGGACTCCATTGTAGCTGCCCCGACCCAGACATTGAGTGACCGGGAGTATCAGATGCTTCGGAACGCATCATTGAAAATTATTCGTGCCCTGGAGATTGAAGGTGGCTGTAATGTTCAGCTTGCACTCGACCCTAATAGTTTCCAGTATTACATTATCGAAGTGAATCCACGCCTCAGCAGATCGTCAGCACTGGCATCGAAGGCAACAGGCTACCCGATTGCCAAAGTAGCTGCCAAAATAGCGATCGGTCTGACACTTGATGAAATTATCAACCCTATTACAGGTAAAACGTATGCCTGCTTCGAACCGGCACTGGATTATGTCGTAACGAAAATTCCGCGTTTCCCATTCGATAAGTTTGTATCGGGCAACCGCTACCTTGGAACGCAGATGAAAGCAACCGGTGAAATCATGTCCATAGGGCGCAGTTTTGAGGAGTCATTACTAAAAGGAATCCGGTCGCTGGAGATTGGAACGGAAGAATTATGGCTCCCAGGTTTAGTAAACTTGTCGCTTGATGAATTGAAAAGACGATTGCAAAAGGCTGATGATGAGCGATTATTCGTGCTGGCGGAAGTGATCCGCAGAGGGCTGACCACTGATGAATTATACCGGCTGACCCAGATTGACCGCTTTTTCCTTGTGAAGCTGCAGCAGCTGATCAGCCTGGAAATGAGTCTTTCTGAGGAGCCATTCTCACCTGAGGGAACGAAACAGGCGAAAGCGGCCGGCTTTTCGGATGCGCACATTGCCCGGCTATGGCAGGTGTCCGTCGACCAGGTATATGCATTCCGCATGGAACAATCGATTGTCCCTGTGTTCAAAATGGTCGACACGTGTGCAGCGGAATTTGAATCGGAGACACCGTATTTTTACAGTACGTATGAAGAGGAAAATGAATCACTTCCATCTGGACGTAAAAAATTCTTGTTATTGGGTCGGGGCCAATTCGCATCGGACAGGGAATAGAGTTTGACTATGCCACTGTGCATTCCGTGATGGCAATCCAGGAAATGGGATATGAGGCCATTATTATGAATAACAATCCGGAAACGATTTCAACCGATTTCAGCATATCCGATAAACTTTACTTTGAACCGCTTACCTTGGAAGATGTCATGCATGTTATCAATCTGGAACAGCCTGAAGGAGTAATTGTTCAGTTTGGCGGTCAGACAGCCATTAACCTTGCTGATGGATTGAAACGGCGCAATGTCACCATTCTGGGTACGAATCTTGAGGCAATTGATCAGGCGGAAGACCGGGATAAATTTGAGCTGCTTCTGAATGAGCTTGACTTGCTGCGGCCAAAGGGTAAGGCTGTTTCTCATCTGACTGAAGCGTTTGGCGCGGCGGAGGAAATTGGCTACCCCGTACTCGTGAGACCATCCTATGTCATTGGCGGCAGCCGAATGGATATTGTGCATGATGAAGAAGAGCTTCAAGCTTATTTGGTAAAGTCGGATGGTGCGGACAGTGAACACCCGATTCTGATAGATAAATATATTACCGGGATGGAAGTGGAAGTGGATGCCATCAGTGACGGGGAGACCGTGATTGTTCCGGGTATCATGGAGCATATCGAACGTTCAGGTGTGCATTCAGGTGATTCGATTGCCGTTTACCCGCCTCAGCGAATCGATGAGACGGTCAAACAACAGTGTTTGGATGCAGCGGTCAAAATAACAAGAAAGCTGGGGGTTGTCGGGCTGATCAATCTGCAGTTTATTATCAGCCAGGATGATGTATATGTCCTTGAAGTGAACCCGCGGGCAAGCCGGACGATCCCATTTCTGAGCAAAATAACCGGAGTAACCATGGCGGCAATCGCAACACGCTGCATTTTGGGTGAATCTTTGCGGGATATGGGTTATACGACGGGGATCCTGCCTGAGCAGGAAGCAGTTTCAGTTAAAGTGCCGGTATTTTCATTTGAGAAACTGCGCAGTGTGGATACAACACTTGGGCCGGAAATGAAATCAACAGGAGAAGCAATCGGACATGACGCGACTTTGGAAAAAGCATTGTATAAAGGGCTGACTGCAGCAGGTTTGCCT
The DNA here is from genome assembly GCA_001311805.1 of Lentibacillus juripiscarius JCM 12147. The sequence goes on from BBCA01000020.1 coordinate 48,321, forward strand.
GTGCCGAAAGACGGCGCTGTTCTTATAACTGTTGCTGACAAAGATAAACAGGAAGCAATGGATGCTGCTAGACGGTTTTATCAGCTAGGTTTTCAGCTGTACGCAACAAAAGGAACAGCAGCCTGCGTGAAAAGTGCCGGCATCCCGGTGACGGAAGTAGCAAAATCGGATCGGCTGAACGGGATGTTATTTCTATTATTGAAAAAGGAGAAGTCCAGCTTGTCGTTAATACACTGACATCCGGCAAAAACCTCGCTCAGACGGGTTTATGATCCGCCGGGAAGCGGTCGAGCACGGGATTCCTTGCCTGACGAACCTTGATACAGCCAATGCCATTTTAAATGTGATTGATACGACTACCTTTAGTGCTGCACCAATGTCAGACAGGCGGGCGGTATTTACATGAAAAAACGTGCAGAAATGGCGGTAGAAACCGTGCAGGAGGTTGCCTCGGATACAATCGAGATGAAGCTGTACCACCCATACATTGCTGCAACAGCACGCCCCGGGCAGTTTTTGTATGTGCTGGCGGAGGGGCATACATTACGAAGGCCTATTTCCATTGCCAGTATCGATAGGGAACAAAGTACCGTAACGATTTTGTTTAAAATAATAGGCAGCGGAACGAAACACCTGGCTGATATGGAAGCAGGCATGACATTAGATGTCGTCGGGCCTTCCGGCAATGGATTTGCCACAAGTGAGACGTCCGTGCAGACAGCACTTCTCATAGGAGGGGGCATCGGTGTCCCTCCGCTGTATGGGCTTGCTGAGGAACTGCAGCAAAAGGGAATGAAAGTGAAAGCTATCCTTGGTTTTCAATCAAAGGCACATGTATTTTACAAAGAACAATTTGAGCGCATTGGACAAACGTTTATCGTAACCGATGACGGGACGATTGGGCATCACGGGCTTGTTACGGATGTATTGGACGAGGCCGGGGAGTTTGATCATTATTATTCCTGCGGGCCGATTCCGATGCTCCAGGCAGTACAAAACAAGCTGAAGGGACATTCCGGCTTTGTATCACTGGAAGAGCGAATGGGGTGCGGAACAGGGGCCTGTCTGGCCTGTGTGATCCGGACTGAAACAGAAAGTGGTTACAAAAAATTTGTACAGACGGCCCGGTATTTGCTGCGGATGAGGTGATTCTATGACGGATCTGGCTGTGGAACTTCCCGGAATGAAGCTGAAGAACCCGGTAATGCCTGCGTCAGGATGCTTTGGGTTCGGCAGAGAGTACAGCGCATTTTATGATTTGAATAAACTTGGTGCCGTTATTATGAAAGCAGCAACCGGTAATGCGCGTTTCGGAAACGCGACCCCGCGTGTGGCCGAAACTGCCTCAGGTATGCTGAATGCGATTGGGCTGCAGAATCCCGGGGTTCAACAGATCATTGCAGAGGAAGTGCCGTTTCTGGCAGCGTATGATGTTCCGATTATGGCCAACGTAGCCGGCAGCACCATTGCTGAATATGAGAAGGTTGCGGAGGCATTTAACCATGCCCCATCTGTGAACGCACTTGAATTGAATATTTCTTGCCCGAATGTGAAAGAAGGAGGAATACAGTTCGGCGCAGATCCTGATATGGCTGCTAATGTGACGGAGAGAGTGAAAGCAGTCAGTAATTTGCCTGTTTATGTCAAGCTTTCACCGAATACAGCTGATATAGTCACGATGGCCAAAGCCGTTGAACGGGCAGGGGCAGACGGTCTGTCCATGATGAATACATTAACCGGCATGCAGATACAGCTATCAAGACGAAAACCGCTGCTGGCGAATGAAACGGGCGGGCTTTCCGGGCCAGCAATTAAACCGGTGGCAGTCCGGATGATTTATGCGGTGAAACCTCACGTATCCATCCCGATTATTGGAATGGGCGGCATTCGTACAGCTGAGGATGTTTTGGAATTTCTGCTGGCGGGTGCTAGTGCAGTTGCAGTCGGTACAGCGAACTTTACTAATCCGTATGCATGTCCGGAGATTATCGAACAACTGCCGCGTGTATTTGACCATTATGGATTTGCTTCCGCTGCCGAAGCAATTGGAAGGGGACATGACGAATGAAAGAGATGTATTTGGCATTAGATTTCCCTGAATGGGAAGAAGTCAGCGCGTTTATTAATGCACATAACTTTCATGGTATTCCTGTAAAAGTGGGAATGGAGTTATTTTATAGGGAAGGACCGCCATTAATCGATAAACTGAAACAGAATGGCCATCCTATTTTCTTGATTTAAAGCTGCATGATATTCCGACAACTGTCATGAAAGCAATGAAAAATATAGCCAGGCTGGACGTGGATATGGTGACCATTCATGCGCTTGGCGGCAGTGAGATGATCCGGAAGGCGAAAGAAGGGCTTATCTCCGGGTCTGTACCAGGCCATCATCCTAAGCTGATTGCTGTAACGATGCTTACGTCGGCAAATACAGGAGTCATGAATCGTGAACTGAAGATTTCAGGGAATGTGGAGGATCATGCCGCCCATCTCGCTGCACTGGCACATCAGAGCGGTGCGGACGGTTCCGTCTGTTCGGTCGGAGAAGTACAGAATATAAAAAAGACATGCGGATCATCGTTTTGGCTGTGACGCCTGGCATTCGCTTAAAAGGGGATTCCACGGATGATCAGAAGCGACCGTCCACACCCGCATGTGCCAGCAAGAATGGGGCTGACGTTCTTGTTCTTGGCCGGACTGTACGCAACGCTTCGGACCCTGGTGCTGCATATACGAAAATAATAGAGGAGTGGAATGATGGAAATGCATGATGCCATTGCAAGCGAGTTATTAGCTATAGAAGCGATTCAAATCAGAACACATGACTATTTTACATGGGCATCCGGAATTCGGTCTCCGATTTATTGTGACAACCGTCTGACGATGTCCTATCCGGCTGTGCGCAGACAGATTACATTAGCTTTTGCTGAAATGATAGAAAACATGGACGAGCATCCTGATGTTATTGCTGGCTGTGCCACTGCTGGGATTCCGCATGCCGCCTGGCTTGCTGAAAAGCTGGATATGCCGATGGTTTATGTCCGGTCAAAACCGAAAGAGCATGGTTTGGGCAATCAAATCGAAGGACATCTGACAATAGGTCAGCGCGTACTGGTAGTGGAAGATCTCATTTCTACCGGCGGATCCTCAATTGAGGCGGCTGAGGCACTAAGAGAACGAGGGGCGGATGTTCTTGGGGTGGCTGCCATTTTTACATACGGACTGCGAAAAGCAGAACAGCAATTTGCCGCGGCAAATCTTGCTTTCCGCACCATTACTGGCTTTGACGCCATATTGCGTCTCTTGACGGATGATGGAACAATCACCAGCAGTGAGCGACACCAGCTGGAGGAATGGCGCCGCGGGCTCTAAGCCGGGGACTGGATGAAACATGATATACAGTGCGCACCAAAAATGAACAGTGCTGGTGCAATCATGAAACCAATACGGTATAATGAAACTGCATTTGGATTACTTATCAAACGAGGGAACCTTATGAAAATAGAAGATTATGAGCTACTCCTTAAATTACATGAAATCGGCACTGTTCGCGGGACGGCCAAGGCTGTGCTCATTTCCCAGCCGGCTGTTACGCAGCGTCTGAAATATATAGAGGATTATTTTGGTGAACAGATATTTATCCGAACATCGAAGAGCCTTGTGCCAACTCCTGCCGGGGAAATGATTCTTGCACATGCCCAGAAAGTAACGGATCAGGAAGAGGCCATCAAAAGCACACTTGCCCAGTCCAGCGGGGAGGTGCAGGGAACATTATCCATTGCCTGTTCGTCCTTAGTCAGTCAGCGGTTTCTTCCGTCCATTCTCGGTGAATATACGCAAACGCATCCAAAAGTCGAAATTGATTTAGTCACCGGCATCAGTGAAGATATCAAGCGTGAACACAAAAACTATCATGTTTGCATCATTCGCGGGGAAAAGCTGAAAGAAGCTGTCAGCAAGCCATTGTTTGAGGATCCTTTGTATATATTTGATACCGAGCCATTTCCGGAAAACCAATGTAAAGAGCGCCCGCTTATTTCTTTTAAAAGTGATGACAGTATGCATGATCAGGTTGATAACTGGCTTTATCATCATCAAAACGAGATAAATTCCATTAAAAAAATCAGTGTTGACCAGATTGAAACGTGCAAACAATTTATGCAAGAAGGGCTGGGGATGGCTGTTTTGCCGGAAAGTGTTTCCGGTCCGCTGATGGATAAATATCCTCATGTACCGCTTCAGTTGGATGGCAAACCGGTTACCCGCAAGACGTGGGTTTGCTACCAGGAAGGGGTCCGCAGTCTGCCGCAAGTGGACCGGTTTATTGCCGGTTTGGAAGAAAAGGCATTCCTATAGGTGGTTTTTACCGGACTTTTTGAACAACCTCTATAGGTGTTTAAACTTGGGCTGAAACAGGAAAACCACTTGTACATCTATTGATAGGAGTGGTAGACATGAGTGAGGTTATTTTTACTTCAAAAGCAGCTGCAAGGAACGGACGTGACGGGCATGTCCGGTCAGCAGATGGGTTAATTGATTTAAAGCTTGTCAATCCGGCCGGCACGAATGAGGGAACAGGGTCCAATCCAGAACAGCTTTTTGCCGCCGCTTATTCATCGTGTTTCGATGGTGCGCTTCATCTGATGGCAGCAAAGAAAAATCAAAACATTGACTCAGAGACCACTGCTGAAGTACGTTTCTGCAAGGATCCAGATGATGGCGGAAATAAAATAGCAGTTACTCTTGATGTGCGAGTGGAAGGAGTTAATCCGGAAGAAGCGGAAGAACTGGCCAATGAAGCACATCAGGTTTGCCCTTATTCCAAAGCGACCAGGGGAAATATTGCAGTCACATTGAATCCGAGAGCGGTGGAAAAGCCTAGTTAACGGAATCCACAATAGGGCTGGGACATTATTTTCGTATAATAGTGGGATAAATATTAACCACCGCTCCGGAAATACATTCACAACTGTTTGAATATATTCCTCTAGTTCTGTCGCTGCGGAAAAATACTCC
>BBCA01000021.1 GCA_001311805.1 Lentibacillus juripiscarius JCM 12147
GAAATGTCCGAGAGAAGGCTTCTCAAGGCAAAAAATCGAGGCCACTGAAAAGGTGCCCCTTTTTTCAAATGATGATTAATTCAAAGAAAAATGAGAGACTTTTCACCAAATCGTTGGATGAAAATTCCCCCTTCTGCGAGGAGTGCAGCTCCACTGAAGAACTTGCAACACGACGAGCACCAAATGTATTTCTGTAGCGGTGTCATAGCACACAAATTGTTCACTGTGTCGCTCTTTATATCAACTGCACTGGAAAACCAACAAACGTTACAAAAAGAGCATTCACTACACAAAAAACCTTTGCGGGAAAGGTTATGTATGACCCGCAAAGGTTTTAAATACCCATTTTATAATCATATTGTTTTGCTTTATCAGGCTTCGCATTTTCATAGTCCGTCCGTATAAACGGCTTTTGCGACCGTTCCACCTTTGAAACAAATGGCAGCTTCCGTAATTTGGCCTCCGTTCGTTCAAGCGTATCCTGATCGGTATACAGCACGGCATATTTCAGTTTCTTTGACGAGTAAACCAAATGTCCATACCGTTTAATATGCCGGATGTTTTTCATATGCTTGAACCAGACAATCAGTCCCTGGCGTTTCGTTCTCATATGGCATCCTCACTAACCTCTCATTTACAGATAAGTGTACCAGAATACGGCCGGGGCTTCAATCTATCTATGCGCTGCAGCCGCATGCTCCCCCCGTGGCCACATCCAGTATCCGTCAGAGCAGCACCATCTTTCGGTGCTTTAATCTGGTCACTGACGCTGAACGCAATATACTCGCTCACTTCATCAAGCATTTTCTGCAAATTGCGTTCTGCAACTTTGAAAGCTGCCACTTTATCATTCATGTCCATTTCCCGTTTGGAAGAACGAACCTTTCTCATTATTTCGTTGTAATCCGGGTGGTACCTTCCAAAACGCTGGACCTCATCGTATTGTTCTTTTATATCATTAAACGCATGTATTAAGTGCTGCGCTTCCTTGTCCTCATCCATTGATTTACGCGCCTGTTCATAGGATTCCATCACATCAGACTGTAAAATCATCTCACTGAGCAGCTCAGAATGATCCATTATTTCCGCATACTCCATTGTTCCTATCATTCTTTCACCTCCACTTGTATCTTATCATGGAATCGCTGCAAATTAAACCACCACCCTTATCAGTCCTTCATCAAATCGGTGAATTGCATCAGCATATTGACCATTTGCATATGACTTTTAAGCTTATCTGCTTTCTGGGGCAATGTTTTTCCATAAAAGGCTTTTGATGCCTTCTCCAGTTCCAGCACTCTCTCCGGATTCCTTGTCAGGTGGCGGTACCAGACGGGATTAAAACGGACGAAATGCGCAAGTTTTGGATTCTCCTGCAAAAATTGCTGAACTGACGTCTGCATATTTCCACCTCAATCCCGGAATCCGCCAAATGGCCGATCGTTGTATGATGGATCAAATGGATGCTGTGACGACTTATCAGATGGCTGAAATTGTTGCAGCAGTTCCTGTACAGTGGAGATCGCACTATTGATGTTACCCACTTGCGATTGAATTTTATCCATGTCAATATTCTCTGACATTTCCACAAGCTTTTCCATCATTTCTTTTTTCCTCGGGTCTCTTTTTTCCCGGCTTTGGAATTTTCCTTGCTCCGGTACTTCTCCCACATTGAATCGTCTTCCCCAAGCAACGCCCATTTCTCATAGTATTCCTGCCATCCTCTTCCACTGCGCCGCACTTCTTCCACCAGTTTTGGATGCCGCTGCAGGAAATCCTTAAATTCTCTTACGCTAGGATGGAGTTTATCACTCATATCTACTCACCTCAGCAACTAATATCCTGTTACTGACTAGTTTATGAAAACAGGGCGAATACTGTGCCTAAGGCAATAATCATTGTTTCTTCACAAAGTTTTGTGTGTAATAGGACTTATAGACCCCTGTGCCAAGGTGTGTATAATCGTTTTTCAGCAGCGCCTCCCGGTGCCCCTCACTGTTTAGCCAACCGTGCATGGCTGCCTGTGCATCAGGATATTGAGCTGCGATATTTTCGCCGGCCGACATGTACGCCACTTCTTTAGAAGCCAAACGCTCTTTCAGCCCATTTCCGTCTTTGCCATAATGGGAAAAATAATTGTTCTCCGCCATGTCTTTACTATGGATATAAGCTACATCCCGAACGGTATCATCCCATTTTAATTTCTGTTTTCCATGCTGGTTACGGAATACGTTGGTCAGATGGAATATCTGCTGTTCCATTCCTGTATCAATTTGTTCTTGTTCTGATTCCGTAGCCGCTGGTTTTTCCGGCAAATCCCCCCGATATTTCATTTTATATGGGCGGTGCAATAGCAGTATATCCCCCGTCAGAACACGGACGCCGGTCAGTTTATTTGTGTACGTGTCGAAATAAAGCTGCATAAAAATATTATCCGTGACTTTCACTAACGGACGGGCAGCACGTTCTTCATCACTTAGCTGGAATGAAAAAGATGAAAAATCCTTGCTATAGGTCACTTCTTTTGAGAAAGACAGCTTCTCTTTCACCGAGTCATAATTTTGTCCCATCTGAATGGGGTCAAGGGACAACCCGCTTCCAGCCGCATATAGTGTCTTAACGGTATTATTATCAATACCAAATTGGATGTAATTTTCCTTGCCATCCGTATACACCCACCACTCATAGCCATACGTACTTAGATCTTTTCGCTTCGGCTTGCCAAATTTTTCTGTCAGCGCATCTGCTTCTTTTCCGACCCATTGAAAAATATCACCTGCATATGGCATTGCAGATCGTTCTGTAGGGATTTCTTTCGTCTCCAGCTTGCTGTCCTTTTGTTTCAGTGTATGGTTAAGATCCTCAACCGTCCCATCCGGAAGCAGCTTATACTCATCGAGTAAATAATAGACCCCTGAAATAACCAATAATACCAGTATTACGATACGAATTAGCCGCATAATTGCTTCCCCTTCTATTAAGTCTTTTTCAATTAACTATATGCCGCATTTAGCAGATACATGCTCCTTTACATTTCTTCACAGGAAAAAATGAACCTTTATCGTTATGGCCAGGCTGTTAAATACCATTTTCTGATTACCTTCTGAAATGAAAAAACAACCGTATGCTGTTCCATACGGTTGTTTATATTATACTATATTAATGAAATTCTGGCCGCTCCGAAATATCTCCCAGTGCACTTCCGGCAGCTTCATTCGATTTTTCTTCGAGTGATAGATCTCCAAGGGAAACAATACCTGTCAGTTTACCGTTTTCCACCACTGGCAGACGGCGAATTTGCTTTTGTGCCATTGTATTAGCAGCTTCCTGCACGGTCGTGTCCGGTGCTTCATAGTGCAGCTCCCCACTCATCACTTCATTAACAGTTGCGGAATCGGACTTTTTTCTGCATATCCGCGCAATACCAGATCACGGTCCGTTATGACTCCATGGAGCTCTTTGTTTTCCGAACATACCGGGATTACCCCAACATTTCGTTCCTTCATCTTCACGGCTGCATCGTATAATGTGTCCTCTTTGCGGCAAACTGCAATATCGGTGGACATAACATCCTTTAACGATTTCATGGTGTATCCTCCTTATGAAAATTTGGCACTACATTTTATTTATTCCCAAAACGGGTATATCTTTCATAAATTCGGCTTCCTTTTCAATTGAAACTTAATCTTTTTTCGATTATCATTATTAACAGAGGATAATTTTGTGAGGTGGATAAAATGCAACTGGAAAATACAGGAATTGACGAAACCATTATTGATGTAGAACCATTAGATCGGCTAATGGGTAAACATGCCTTTATCCGGGCAGGGCAGTGGGATTATGAACGTGTAACATACGATTATAAAAATTGCTTCCAAGGAAAAGAACATTACATATTATATCCGCATTCAAGGATATGCCGTCGAAGGTGATGTTGATTTGGGCAATGCCGTCATACAGCTAAAGACGCCACTGATAGGTAAACATTACTACCCGCATGGCGTTGAATACGGAGAAGATGAGAATTTCCCGGATAATCTCGTTGATCGTGCAACAAATCTTGTTTCCAAAATAAAAGATGACATTGATCAGTACAAAAATAGGAGTATTACAACTGCTCGTCGTATTCACGAGCAGTTGTTTTTTCAACGTGAACCGACTTCCGTGCTTGTACATCTTTGATTTTAAACGTTCCTATAGGTAATTCTTGGAAGAAAGGGGACTCCCGTTTACATTGTTTCGTTTCAAATTACAAAGCGCCAATGGTCACTGATTTTTTTAATGCTGATACTTTTACTGTTTATTTTGTTCATTTTGCCGGTATCGATTCCATTGGTTCTGGCACTTGTTACAGCACTGACGCTCAATCCTGTCATCCGATTCATGCAACGGAAGGCGAAGATAAGCAGGAAAACATCGGTCATTATTGTCTTTCTGCTGTTTCTGATTTTCCTGAGTCTTGGTGGGGCATTTATTGTGACAAAGGCAGTGACACAAGTTGTCACGTTGTTGAAGAGATTCCCTCCCACGTGACCCAGTTGAACAGTGCCTATGCAAGCTGGGAATCAGGTTTTAAAAAATATACCGAGAATCTTCCGGATGAATTTTATGAACAGGTCACCAACACAATCGAGTCCCAGTTAACTTCTATGAGTGCAACATTAAAGGAAACCATTACGATCGAGCGAATTGCCCAGGTCGTTGCCCAGGTTCCTCAATACTTAATCAGCTTTCTTGTGTATTTGATTGCTCTCTTTTGTTCATGCTTGAATTGCCGCTGCTACAGTCAAAACTGTACAGTATTATGACAAAAGAGACGGCAGAAAAAGTTTCTTTTATGAACAGAAGGCTCTCCAGTGTTGTCCTTGGTTTCTTCAAAGCACAGTTTCTTGTCAGCATTATAATTTTCGTTGTTACCTTGATTGGACTGCTTCTGATTATGCCGCAAGTAGCCGTTATTATGTCGCTCATCATTTGGTTGGTTGATTTCATCCCCATTATCGGCTCAATCGCCATTCTTGGCCCATGGTCCGTGTTTGCATTCATAAGCGGCAATACTTTCCTCGGCGTGCAACTGGCAGTTCTGGCCATTATATTGCTTGCGATACGCAGGACCGTCGAACCAAAAGTAATGGGACAGCATATTGGCCTTTCCCCATTGGCAACATTAATTGCTATGTTTTTAGGTATTAAGCTGCTTGGGCTTCTCGGGTTCATTCTCGGCCCATTGTTTCTGATTGCATTCAATTCGGCCAAAGAAGCCGGTATTATCAAATGGAATACAAAAATATAACGTGTGCGGACAGCTTTTGTCCGCACACGTTTTTTACCCTCCAAGGATGGCCTTCAGCATGCTGGTTGTCTGTCCCCCCGTCGTAAATGATATACAGAAGCAAATAGACAGCCACGCCGGTAGCAGCACTGCAAAACCAAATAATGCTTGTAATCGGGCCAATTTTTCGGTGTATGTTTATTTTTCTTTTCAGGGCTAGGGTAATGGTTACCAACCCAAATAACGCGCCTGTAGTGGCCAGTATGATATGAAAAATAAGGAAGATTGTATAGTAAATTTTTATATCATCCGGGCCTCCAAACTGGTATTCCCAATGAAAGCTGTTCTCGAAACATAGATAATAAAGAATAACAAAGCACTGACTGCTGCCGACAGCATCGTCCTTTTATGTGCTTTCGGTTTCCCTTTAAGGATAAACCCCCATCCAATTGCAACTAAAACAGCACTGGTTACAATAAAGAAAGTGCTTATCGTCGGTAAAAATGGCATACTGCTGCAATTTCATTCCTTTCACACTGATGGAAAAAACATGAACCCCAACATCCGGAGTCCGGTGCTTATCCGATCATTCTATAGTTCTTCATTTTTCACCCGCCGGAAGCGGATCCACTTGGAGACTTTCCCTCGTAAACCATCCAAAAACACCCTTGCCAGGACAGTTCCATATGTTATCTCCTGCATCAGTTTCATAATAATGCCACCGAGCTGCTGGTCCTCCATCGTCGACATTGGTGAGAACATTTCGGGTCCGGATATAGAATAACTGATACCCTCAAGAACCCCACTCGGCACACACAAAGCCAATGCCTGCATCCATGCGCCATTTTCTGTATAAGCGGCATAGACCGGTGCATTTGCAAAGATAATCAGCACACATGCCGGTGTAATCAGCACACCCGTTGGCAAAATATAGAAAATTTTTCCCAGCGGCGGCATCCGGTCGAATTCTTTAATCGGTGTCAGGACCGGCCACCAAACAATGAATGCCGCGATTAATATTACCAATGAAATGGAAGTGTGAGCAACCTGTGATGACTTTGCAAAATCAAAAATTGCCGGCAAATGGTAAAAGGAAAATAATATGTTAAACAACAAAATCGATATAAGAGGCTTCGACAGAAACATTAAAATCGGTTTTATTTTCGGTCTGCAGACAACTTTTCTCCAGAGCCATGCAGGTATACCTTTTATTATGAAGATAGGGACAATCAGATAATAAATAGCCATCTGAATCATATGAGCTGTCAGCATCATATGGCTCAGCAAATCAACTGGTGCACCCTTTACAGCATATAGAAGGACCATACCGGAATAGAAAAATGCCTGTTGTTTCCTTGATGGGCGGGATTCGTTCCCTCCCCCGAATTTATGGCGATAGGGTCCTGTCATCAGATAATATATGATGGCCATTCCTAAAACAAAAAGGAAATAGTAGGGACTCCATAGTGCGCGAAAACCGAATATCTGTATATCAAGCCACATAAAATCTCACTCCAGAAATGGATATTTATATATATTATTATAACGCATTTTACAACAGCACACACACATGGAATATGACAATTTATAGACAGCATAAGAAAAACGAAAGGATAGGCCAGTCTCCAGCAAGTTACCAGGTCTTTCTTAAAGGTTATCTATGGTCTATAGTTTCTGACATTATAAAAAAGACCGGGACAGTACCCGGTCTTTAATGACTTACCACCAAGTGATAACCCCAAGTGCAGCCAGTGTCAGCGCCGCGGCCCAGACACCGCCGTAAAACATGACGGCGGCGAATGCATGCCCCTTGTCTTTCAAATGCATGAAATAGTATAACTGGAAAGCGACCTGTACGATAGCCAATATAAGTAGTACAGGAACGACAAACATTTCTTGCATCATATCCGTTGCAACGATGACAAAGGCAATAATCGTAAACAGGATCATCATCGCAAAAGAAATGACCTGCTTTTGCATCTCGTCTCTGTTCTTTTGCTTCTGGAACGGATTCGTTTCCTTGGAATTGGTGTTCTCTGCCATTGATTATCCCACCTTTCCCATCAAATAAACTACTGTGAAAATAAACACCCAAATAACATCAATAAAGTGCCAGTAAAGGCTGAATGTATAATATTTAGGTGCGTTATACAAATTCAGTCCGCGTTTTGCGTTCCGGAACATCAGCCCAATCAGCCATGCCAGACCAAATGTCACGTGGCCGCCGTGGAAGCCGACAAGTGTATAGAACGCAGAACCAAATGCAGATGAACGGAATGTGAAACCATACTCGGTAATATAGTGAGTAAACTCATATATTTCACATGCCAGGAACCCAAAACCCAAAAGTGCCGTAATGCCGAACCACAATTGCATTTTTTAAAGTTGTTGTTCCGCATATGATACACGGCATATACACTCGTAAGTGAACTTGTCAAGAGAAGCATTGTCATGATAAAGACAAGTTCCAGGCCGAATAGTTCATCAGCCGTTGGACCACCAGCTGTCGAGTTGCGCAAAGCAATAAATGTACCAAACAGACAGGCAAACAGTACGGTTTCACCACCAAGAAAGAACCAAAATCCGAGAAATTTATTCTTTCCTTCAAGGGTGGCTTTTTCCGGTTCGTTTGGCATTGTTTCCGGATTCAAAGACTGATCATGACTCATATTAGTCAGCCTCCCCTTCTAGTTCTTCTTTCGGAATATGGTAACCATGGTCATCTTTCAGTGAACGGATCAACATGGAGACCAAGGTAACTGCCATACCACCGAATAACAGGGCATATGCCCAATCATGATTCACCTGGTAAATAAAACCAAAGCCGGCAATGAACAGTCCAAGTGATATCATAAACGGCAAGAACGATGAATTCGGCATATGAATATCACCCAATGGTTCTGCAGGTGTCATTTCACCTTTACCTTCTGTCTTCTCAATCCATAATGGATCAAGTCCGCGGCTAAGCGGTGTCTGTTTAAAGTTATAGAAAGGAGGCGGCGAAGGAATCGTCCATTCCAATGTCCGGCCATCCCAAGGATCAGCAGGGGCCTGCTCTCCCTTAACTGCCGTATAGACAATATTAATCAGGAATACAATGACACCGAACGCCATAAAGAACGCGCCAATGGTACTTATTAGGTTACCGAGATCAAGTCCCTGATCTTCCAGGAACACCCAGTAACGGCGTGGCATTCCCATTAATCCAAGGAAGTGCTGGATAAAGAATGTTAAATGGAATCCGATAAAGAATGTCCAGAAAGTCAATTTACCCATTGTTTCGTTTAAAATGCGCCCAAACATTTTCGGCCACCAGTGATGCAGACCTGCCATAATTCCAAACACAGTACCACCGACAATAACGTAGTGGAAGTGAGCTACAACGAAATACGTATCGTGATACTGATAGTCAGCAACAACCGACGCAACCATAACACCAGTCATACCACCGATTGTAAATGTAGGGATAAAACCTAATGCCCAGAGCATTGTTGTGTTGATGGTAATACTTCCTCCCCACATCGTTGCAAGCCAGTTAAATATTTTAATTCCTGTCGGTACCGCAATTGCCATTGTCGCAATCGCGAAAATCGAGTTTGCCACAGGGCCCAGACCAACTGCGAACATGTGGTGTGCCCAGACCATGAAGCCAAGGAAAGCAATCAAAATGGTCGCAAATACCATTGCTGTGTAGCCAAACAAACGTTTTTTAGAAAAAGTTGAAAATACATCACTGAATATTCCAAAGGCAGGCAGAATCAGAATGTACACTTCCGGGTGCCCGAAAATCCAGAATAAATGCTGCCAAATAATGGTGTTTCCACCAAGGCCGACATCGAAAAATGCTGAACCAAACATGCGGTCAAACATAAGAAGAAACAATCCGATTGTCAGTGCCGGAAACGCAAACAGGATCAGTATACTTGTAATAAATGTCGTCCACGAAAATAGTGGCATACGCATGAATGTCATGCCTGGTGCACGCATATTGACAATCGTTACAAGAAAGTTAATACCTCCAATTAGTGTCCCCGCACCGGCTATCTGCAATCCAATGACATAGAAATCCACACCATGCCCCGGGGATGTTGTCGACAGCGGTGTGTAAGCTGTCCAGCCGGCATCCGGAGCACCGCCGAGGAACCAGCTGCAGTTCAGCATTAGACCGCCAAACAGAAACAGCCAGAATCCCAATGAATTCAAAAACGGAAACGCAACGTCACGCGCCCCGATCTGTAGGGGCACTGCCGCATTCATCAGCCCAAGTAATAACGGCATGGCAGCAAGGAAAATCATTGTTGTTCCATGCATGGTGAGAACTTCGTTATAAAAACCCGCACTGACAAAGTCATTCTCAGGTTTAATCAGTTGTATACGAATAATCATCGCTTCCAGTCCGCCGAGCAGGAAGAAGAAACCACCGCCAAACAAGTATAAATGTGCAATCTTTTTATGGTCGACAGTAGTTAAGTAATCCCACAGCACAGCACGAGCTCGGTTTTGAGCAGCTGCTATACTCAAATTATTAACCTCCCTTTCACATTTTCCATCCCTGAACTAATATGTTTTGTTAGTCTTTTGCACTTTCAGGTGTTATTTCGGATGGTTTTAACTGCAGTAGATATTCTGCAATTTTACCTGCATCATCTTTTGACACATCCGGATAATTGCCGGTCATTTTGTTGCCGGGTTTGATTGATTCCGGATCCATAATCCATTGAACAAGGTTTTCTTTGTTCAGCTCTTCCACACCAGCCAGCTTGGACCGGCTGCCGAAGTCTGACAGGTTCGGACCGACTTGCACCGGAGATGACCCAATGGCATGACAGCCCATGCAATTGTTCTCTTGAAAGAGGGCCTTTCCTTCTTGTGCCACAGCACTTTCCGGTTCGGCATCAGGGTTAACATTCTGCATATCCTGAACCCATTGGTCAAATTCATCCTGGCTCACAGCAATGACTTTAAAGTCCATGAGTGAGTGGGATGGACCACAGAACTCAGCACACTTACCCCAGTAAACACCTTCTTCATGCGCTTCAATGTACATCGTGTTTTCGTTTTCCGGGTTCACATCCATTTTCCCTGTAATGGTAGGTACCCAGAACGAGTGAATAACGTCAGAGGACTTCATGTTCAGGTAAACTTTTTCGCCAACTGGAATGTACATATCCTGACTTGTCTGGATTTCCTGTCCTTCGTAATTGAAATGCCACCAGTACTGGTTCCCGGTCACCTGGATATTCAGATGGTCATTAGCTCCAGATTCATCTGCGAGGTCAAATGTCGCAGTGACAGTAGGAACCGCGATAATGAGCAACAGGATGATCGGAATGATAGTCCAGACCGTCTCCAAAGTTTTATTGCCTTCTACCTGTTTCGGAATGTAATTTTCCTGACCTTTTTCTTCCTGTACTTAATAAGTACAAAGGTATAGACAAGCATTACAACGACCAGCACAAACAGCATCACAACGGTTGAAAGAATAATCAAGTCAAGTGATTTATCCGCTCCATAGCCTTTTGGGTCAAGAGCGGTAAGATTTTCTTTACCGCATGCCGAAAGCACCAGTGCCGTCAGTCCCAATAGAAAAACTGCACGGATTCTTCCCATCCAACCTTTCATATGTTCATACCTCTCTTTCTTCTTGTAACTAGCTTATATTTGTTTATGTGACAGAAACAAGCTTAACTAAAGGGGAATTCAATTGTTACGACAACCATCAATAAAAATAAGATCGTTAAATAATTCAGGGAATAGATGAAAATCATATTCGCCCATTTTAAATCATTTTTCATAAAGAATCCACTGATGCCCATTACCAGCCAGCCAATATTCAACAGGGTCGCAATCACAATGAAAACAGAGCCCATTTCGCCCATATAAAACGGCAAGGGTAAAAGGCACGCAATATACACGGCAATCTGACGTTTGGTCATCTCAAAGCCGTGCACAGCCGGCAGCATCGGAACACCAGCAGCCTTATATTCCTTTGTTTTTTTCATTGCCAGCGCCAGAAAATGCGGCGTTTGCCAAATGAACATGATAAGGAACAACACAATAGCTGTCGTATGGAGTCCAGGATCAACAGCTGCCCACCCAATCAGCGGCGGCACCGCCCCAGAAAAGCTGCCAATTGCAGTATTAAGGGTGTATCTGCGTTTCGACCATACTGTGTAAAGGACTACATACGTAAACCAGCCCAAAAATGCAATAAAGGCTGCTTGTAACGATGTAAACAAAAGAAGGATATGGCCTAAGGCAGATGAAGCAATACCCATCATGAGAATACGGTTACGTGGTATGCTTCCTGTCACGGACGGACGGGTTTTGTCCTTGACATCACAGGGTCGATGTCAGCGTCATACCAGTTGTTCATAATACACCCGCCTGCAATTACCAGTGCACTCCCCGCCATTGTCAGCAGAAAAATATCCCAATAAGCAGTGAACGCGGCACCTGTGAAATGAACGGCCAGCCAAAAGCCGGCGAATGTCGTTATCAGGTTGGAATTCACAATCCCCACTTTAACCAAAGCTTTAAAGTCTGCAAAATGTCGGGTTTTTTCCTTTGTGACAGATGAGCTGCCAATGAGCGGTGAAGAAGTTGTCTCCACTTTATCCATTCCATTTATCCCCCCTTTACATTCCAACAAAAGGCACTAATTAAAGACAGGCATAGTATTATCATACCTAAGTATTCCCAAAACTATCCTTCGAATTATCCCAATTGTATCATGGAATTAAAATACAATCTATCTAGGCATATCTAATTCCACCCACTTTGCTTTAGTTCCGTGCAAAAGTGTGACAAATTTGTGAAATAAGTGCCTAAAATAAAATGAAAGGCTTTAACAGCCTTTAATCCCATCATCCTATATATGTACTTTTCCCATGACGACGGGCATGAAGGTGTGAAGCCCACTGAATATCCCCTATATTATTTCTAGCAAACAACGCCAAACAATGCAAGGGTTTTTTATGTTTTTATAGTGAAAACAGTTATAAATCATGGTAATATGTCAATTGTGCTTCTGAGAGCTATGAATTACTTTCAGTTGCCGTAATCTAAGTTATGCTATTATGATAGAAATAACTATATATGAAGTGAGGCAGTAATATGATCAGAACTCTTAAACTACTTTCCGTTGTTTCCACCCTGGGAATGGTCTTTGTGCTCGTTGGTGGTGCTCTTGTTACCAAAACCGGCTCGGGCATGGGCTGTGGTGAAAGCTGGCCCCTCTGTAACGGTCAGCTGCTTCCGTCCAACATTACTCCTGAACTGGTGATTGAACTGAGTCACCGGCTAGTCTCCGGTATTATGGGTATTGTTGTCCTGGCCCTGTCTGTTCTCTCCTGGATTATTATCGGGCATATTCGTGAAGTTAAATTTCTGGCTTTCATGTCATCGTTTTTCTGCTGCTGCAAGCTTTAATCGGTGCGGCAGCCGTTATATGGAATCAATCCGATTTCATTATGGCCACGCACTTTGGGATTTCACTCATTTCGTTTACAGCAGTGTTTTTACTGATGCTCTTAATATTTGAAGTTGATCAGAAATTTGACGCAAAGTCACTAGTTATCCAGAAAACACCGAATTGAACTTTATTCGATAAGCCTTTATACCATAGCGGTTGTCTATACAGGTGCACTCGTCCGGCACGCTGAAGCGAGCATGGTGTGTGGAGGCTGGCCATTCTGTACAAATAGCGCACCATTTGCGTTTGGCGCTTACAGTTTCGATCAGTGGATTCAGATGGGTCACAGACTCTCTGCTGGTATATTATTCATATGGACGATTACATTATTTATCAAAGTTATGACAAATTATCGAAAAAACCGTGTCATGTACTGGGGCGGATTAATTACCATTCTTCTGATAGCTTTGCAGGTATTTTTCGGTGCAATGATTATTTTTTCCATGCTTAACCTCAGCATCGCACTAATGCATGCATTTGTGGTGTCCTGCTATTTCGCCATGCTCAGCTACTTTGTACTGCTATCATCAAGAAGCGCAAGTTATAAGAAAGGGTAATGGAATTCCTCCATTACCCTTTCTTTCATTCAAATTCAATTAACAAATCATTTACCGCGATTGTATCTCCGTTCTTCACGCAAATGCGTTTTAATCACACCACTGAATGGGGCCTGGACGGTTGTTTCCATTTTCATGGCTTCGTTAATGAGCAGATGATCGCCTTTCTGGACCTTATCACCTTCTTCACAAACGACCTTAACGACTGTTCCTGGCATAGTGGCACCTATTTGCTTTTCATCTGTCTGATCCACTTTTGGTCTGGTTTCAACCTTGGATTTCACATTTTCATCTTTAACAACTACTTGCCTTGATTGTCCATTCAGTTCGAAGTAAATAACCCTTGTTCCATCTGAACGCGGTTCGGAAATGGAAACCAATTTGACAAACAGCGTTTTGCCCTGTTCAATCTCCACTTCAATCTCTTCATCCAACTTCATTCCATAGAAGAAGGTGAGTGTGTCAAGAACAGATATATCCCCATATGTTTCATAAAACCGGTGGTAATCCATAAACACTTTCGGATAAAGCGCATAAGAAATCAGGTCAAAATCAGTTACCTGCCGATCAAGTGTTTGAAACAATGAATCCCGCAGCTGTGTGAAATCAATTGGATCGAGCAATTCACCGGGCCGCTCTTTAATGGGCTGTTTCCCTTTCAGGATAATGCGCTGCAGCTCTTTTGGAAAACCTTGATACGGCTGGCCGATATATCCCTCCATGAATTCAATAACCGATTCCGGAAAGTCGATGGACTCACCACGTTCATAAATATCATCTTCCGTCAAATTGTTTTGTACCATGAACAATGCCATGTCCCCCACAATTTTTGACGACGGGGTTACTTTTACAATATCCCCAAACATGTCATTGACACGCCGGAACATCGCCTTCACTTCATTCCAGCGCTCTTCCAGTCCAACCGCCCTTGCCTGCTGCCTGAGATTACTGTACTGGCCACCCGGCATTTCATGAAAATAAATTTCCGTATGCGGGGCTTTCAGGCCGCTTTCAAAGTCCTGATAATGATTGCGGATCCCTTCCCAGTAATGGGACAGTTTCTCGTAAGAATCAATATTAATACCGGGTTGCCGGTCCGTTCCTTCCAGTGCATGGTACAGAGACTGGGCGCTTGGCTGTGATGTCAGTCCGGCCATCGGCGCATTGGCAACATCGACGGCATCCACCCCTGCATCAATTGCGCGCGCATACATATGAATGCCATTTCCGCTTGTGTCATGCGTGTGCAAATGGACTGGCAAATCAACCGCTTCCTTCAATGAAGCAACCAGCTGATACGCCGCTTCCGGCTTGAGAAGACCAGCCATATCTTTAATGCCGAGAATATGTGCCCCGGACTGTTCCAGTTCCCTGGCCAGTTTTTGTAATAATCCAAGTCGTATTTCGGCCGGCCGGAATCAAGGATGTCTCCGGTATAACACATAGCTGCTTCAGCAATTTTACCGTTATCGCGAACAGATTCGATAGCCGGGCGCATCCCTTCGACCCAATTCAGACTGTCAAAAATCCGGAACACATCGATGCCGGCTGTGGCACTGTTTTCAACAAACTCATGAATCAAATTGTCCGGATAGTTTTTGTAACCGACTGCATTGCTCGCCCGCAGCAGCATTTGCATCAATACATTCGGCATTCTTTCGCGTAGTTTCAAGAGTCGCTGCCAAGGGTCTTCTTTTAAGAACCGGTAGGCAACATCAAAAGTTGCGCCACCCCACATTTCAACCGAAAACAACTCCGGAAGCATTCTCGCCGTCGGTTCAGCAATTTGCTCTAAATCCTTTGTCCGTATCCTTGTTGCAAGCAATGACTGGTGGGCATCACGGAACGTAGTATCAGTCAGCTTGACGTTATCCTGCTCTTTCAGCCATTTTGCCAAATATTCCGGTCCATATTTGTCCAGGATCTGTTTCGTCCCATCCGGTATTTTTTCCTGTCTGTTCACTTCCGGTATTACTGGCTTTATGAGGTCCGGTTTCTCTTTCTTAGGTACACCCTCAAACCCGTTCACCGTCGTATTCCCGATATAGGTCAGCATTTTCGTGCCGCGGTCCTTCCGTTTCGGGAACACAAACAGTTCCGGTGTCTGATCAATAAAAGTTGTTGTGTATTCACCGGACAAAACTGCTCATGGGAGATCACGTTTTCCAGAAACGGAATGTTTGTTTTGATCCCGCGTATCCGGAACTCTTTTAAATTTCTGACCATTTTTGCGCAGCCTGCTCAAACGACAGTGCCCATGTTGATACCTTCACAAGTAATGAATCGTAGTGCGGGGAAATGACTGCACCCTGAAATCCATTTCCAGCATCCAGACGGACACCGAAGCCTCCGCCAGTCCGGTATGCCATAATTTTTCCGGTGTCCGGCATAAAGTTGTTCAGCGGATCCTCTGTTGTCACTCGGGATTGAATGGCATATCCCAATGTCGAAATACCGTCTTGTTCCGGGATGCCGATTGATGTGCCGTGAATGTTTTTCCCTTCCGCCACCTTAATCTGCGTCTGAACGATATCCACACCGGTAATCATTTCGGTTATCGTGTGTTCCACTTGTACACGTGGATTGACTTCAATAAAGTAAAATGTATTACCCGTGACTAGAAACTCGACGGTCCCGGCATTGATATAACCAACATTCTGCATTAGGCGGACTGCCGCTTCACATATTTCTTCCCGAAGCCCCTCAGGCAGAGAAACACTCGGTGCAGCCTCCACTACTTTCTGATGCCGGCGCTGGACGGAACAGTCACGTTCGAACAAATGGACTATATTCTGATGAGTGTCACCGATAATTTGTACTTCAATATGTTTGGGATTTTCAATCAATTTTTCCAAGTATACTTCATCACTGCCAAATGATGCTCGTGCTTCTGATCTGGCACGATCAAATGCTTCTGATAAGGCCTGTTCGCTTCTTACAATCCGCATACCGCGGCCACCGCCACCTAGTGATGCTTTAATAATAATAGGGTAGCCATTTTCCCTTCCAAATGTTTCGGCTTCCTTCAATGATGTAACAGGACCATCACTGCCGGGAATGACCGGTAAACCAGCTTTGACCGCCTGTGTTCTCGCTTTCACCTTGTCACCAAACATATTCAAGTGCTCGCTGGTCGGACCAATAAAATGATGCCCTCTTCTTCACAGCGCCTGGCAAATTCAATATTCTCTGAAAGAAGACCATATCCGGGATGAATTGCATCGACCCCTACTTCTTTCGCAAGGTCAATGATCCCCTCAATATCGAGATAAGCTTCAATCGGTTTTTTCCTTCTCCTATCAGATACGCTTCATCAGCTTTATAGCGATGATAAGAACTCATATCTTCTTTTGAATATATTGCAACTGTCCGAATATTCAGTTCTGTGCAAGCACGGAAAACACGTATGGCAATTTCCCCACGGTTTGCGACTAAAACTTTATTAATTTGTTTTATCTCACCCATGTTTTTCCTCCTCCGGTTTGAAAATGATTGCTTTCAGACTCTTTATTTTTATGGACAGGGACAGGTTCTTGTTCTTCTTTCCTGACTGATCTTGCAATGTTGTTCAGAATACCCATGCCTATCATCATAACAAGAAGCGATGAACCGCCATAGCTGACAAATGGAAGCGGGACACCAGTAATCGGGAGCATTCCGCTGATGGCACCAAGGTTTATGAAGGCTTGGATTCCAACCATTGCCGATATACCGATTGCCAAGAGCGATCCAAAACTATCCGAGCATTTCCTTGCAATAAACAGACCTCGCAGTACAATAATTGCCAGCATGCCGACGACAATCACCACACCGGCAAACCCCAGCTCCTCGGCAACGACCGCCATGATAAAATCCGTATGTGGCTCCAGCAGATAACCAAGTTTCTGGACACTTTGCCCCAGCCCTTCCCCAATCAGCCCGCCGGAACCAATCGCAAGATAAGACTGAATCAGGTGGTAGCCATCATCTGCCGGATCTCAAAAGGCTGGTAGGCACCAGCAAACCTGCTAATCCGTTCATCCGTAATCATGCTCGGCATTGTGAATAGAACAAGGAGAACGCCAAGTAATCCAAGCAGCAATAGATGCTTAAAATGAATACCTGAACTGAATATGACCGAGCAGGCAATCAAAAAATGATTGCTGCTGTGCCGATATCAGGCTGCATTACAATCAGCCCGAGTATAACAGCGGTTAAGACTAGCGGCGGCAGCACTCCCCGATAAAGTTCATTGATATAGGACTGTTTTTTGGAATAAACAGATGCAAGGTAGATAATCAGTCCAAGTTTGGCAAATTCTGCAGGCTGCAGGCTAATCAGCCCAAAGTCAAACCATGACCGGGCGTATTGACGGTGCTGCCAAAAACAAGCACACCTGCAAGCAGGGCAACGACGAGAAGCACAATAAGCTTTATTAGCCTCTGATATTTCCTGTACGGAATCATGCTTGTAACAGCAAACGCTCCCATAGCCAAAATAAACCATTGAACCTGTTTCACCAGATAGTGGGTGCTTTCATGTCCCTCCACTACTGCGAGAACCATACTTGCACTGTAAATCATGACAGCTCCAAATGCCGTCAGCAGCACTGGTGTGATCATCAATGTGAAATCATAGTTCTTTATTCTCTTTATCATCATACGTCTCCTCAGAATATGTATTAAAACGGAGATGAAGCAAAATCCCAAAGAGTGTAGCGTAAATTTTGAATAGTATATCATATTTTACGTTTCTCTGCTACACTATAAAATAAAAAACCTTGCCACGACCCATTCAGGCAAAGTTTTACAGCGCTGGCACATCCTAGACGGATTTCTGTGCTTTTTCATGCAATATATTGAGCTGCCATTCCAAATTTTCAAGAAGCGCTTTACCTTCATTTTCGCTGATTAAATTTAGACGTACGGCAAAATCGATTTCGCGCGAAAGACCGAACATTTGTGTATCAAGTACCTCTTCATACAGAGGGCATTGCGGCATTGTCAAATTTTCTATTTGCACTTCAATAAGCTTGTGTATTTTTGCAGCATCAGCCTTCAGAAGGGCATATGCTTTTTCACGATGCGTTTCCGTCACCTCTGGAATCAAATATATCCCTCCATCCAAAAGACTTCCTTGTACTTTATATTATCGTTTATGCCTTGAAAATGCAAATAAATTTATTAATCGGAAAACCTTTTTCTAATGAAAAAATCAGTATGTCTGCTATTCTTGATACGGAATCTACATACTAGTGCGTGTTCAAAAAGGAGGATACAAAGGACCGGCAGGCTAAATTTTACCGGACTTTTTGAACAACATATACTAAGAAAAGGTGGTTAAAACATGATAGTGCCCATTACCGGAAATGTTACATATACGATTACATTAGACCCAACCGTATGGATTTTCGATGACCGGAAAATACTATTGGATGAGGCTTTTTCGGATAAAAAAGAAGACAACATCCAGGAAGACGAACTGGAAAAAGCGTCCAGACGGTTTAACCAGGAAGTATACCAGCAGAAAATCAACCCGCCTGTTAATAAAAGCATCTCCCGTCTGGAAGGGCAAAAATTCCTGGAAAATTCGTATGTCATGCCGATTCTGGAATTTCTGAACCATGCAGAAATAAATGAAAATGCCACGAGTGCAACACTAGTGACGGCTAACGGGGCTGAACAGCAGGTCCCACTTCAGGCACTTAAAGAGTGTTTCTTGCTGTTTGCGGTAGATGGAAAGCCACTGAAGGATGACGGTCCTGTTCACTTTCTATACCGTGATGGTTCTAACCGTGAGAATCCGATTAAAGGTGTTGAAAAAATTATCATTGATTGAAGGTAAAGGCTGGCTGCACATGGATTGCAGCCAGCCTTTTTTGTATATTTTACCGGTGATGAACCAAACTAGTAAGACAGTAATTCCGCGCTTTTTTAACATAAAGGAGGAGTATACATGCCATTACGCTCAGGAATACTGTCTATACTGAGTCTTTCCGTTCTGCTTTTCGGTTGTCAGCAAAATGAACAAGAACGATCACTGCCTGAGGAGACAGACAATAATCGCTATATCCAAGTGGAAGATTCAAATCCAACTGAACAAAAAAACCTTTCCAACAATGAAATAGCCGCCCATCTGTCCAATATCGCCGGGGATGTGCCAATGTCGAGGGTGCCACGTCTGTTGTGGCTGGACCATATGCCGTCGTAGGAATTGACGTGGATAAAGATTTGGACCGTTCGCGAGTTGGTTCCATCAAATACGCCGTACTGGAAGCACTGCAAAAGGACCCTTATGGAAAGACAGCCGTTGTCGTTGCAGATGGTGACGTGGTTGAACGTATACGCTCGATGAGTGATAAAGCCGGCCAAGGCTACCCCGTTCAAGGTTTGTTGATGAACTGTCAGCAATTGTAGGGAGATACATGCCTGACTTCCCAATCAATGAGGATCGGCCTAAGGAACGAGATCAGAACAAAAAGTCCATACCGAAAGAAGATAAAGAGCAATTGGACGATGTGGAAGAAGAACAATCCAATCACAAGAACGAAGAATAACAAGGGTGCACTCCCCCGGAATAGATGGGGAGTGCACCTTTTCGTGTTTACTTATTCCTGTATATTTTCTTCTTTCACCGTGTTGTAATAGTCCACGCCAAACTGGGAGCCTTCAGAAACCATTTTCGCGTTTTTCATCTGTGCCACATCTCTTACATCCACTTGATCAGGCATTCCAGCATCCTTGAGTGTTGAATCAAACTGGCTTTCCCGGTTATCAGAACGGTTCTTTCTGTTTTGGCGGTTAATTAGCATATAACTTGTAACGCCGGCACCAAGAACTCCCGCCGCCGAAGCGATAAACCTCTTTTTCATCCAATCCCCCTCTCTCTCTCTCAAATGATTCTTTTCCATCCCTGTTCCCGTCTGGTTTAATTTGAAACATACACTTTTATACAGCGCCCAGTCGTGGTATAGTTAATAAGAAAGATGCTTCTAAAAGTTAAAGAAAGTTGCTTTTTATATTTACCTGAGTGAATTTCATAATTCAATATCTACCTTTGAAATACAAAGAATTAGGTTATTGCGTTTGATTTCCACTTCAGGCGGACGCTTTCCGCGGGCGGCTGATGAGCCTCCTCAGGCTAACGCCTTGCGGGGTCTCATCTAGGCCTCTTATCCCGCAGGAGTCGTCCGCCTTCCGTTCCAATCTTCTAAGGTGGAGTACGAATGATTAAGTGTATTTTCAATTATAAGTTCGTATATTAAGCAAAAAAGTATTTATGAAATTCATTTACCTAAAAACAATTTCCATATACCCTGAACCTGTGCGTCGGAGGTGAAATAATGAAAGTGAAATGTGTACTATGTGATACTGTTCATGATATAGAAGATAATTCACTAAAGGCCAAGCGTCTGCGCAACCGCAGAATCACCATGTATTTGTGTGAAGAATGTGACGGACGGATTTATGACCGAACACAAAACGCACAAAACTGGCAACTTCCATCTATACGACGGACACAAAAAAAGAAAGACCTTATATAAAAAACTCCCATCTATATGGGAGTTTTTAATTACTGGTGTTTCATTTTGCGTTTTCCGCTGTAAATGAAGACGATACCGGTAAATGCCCAGAATTAGACATATAACAATCAGGCTGTCTGTCACCGGATAACCGACAAGACTGAAGAAATTCAGTATGAGCATACCAAATGCGAGCATGATATAAACCAGCACCGACTTCAGGATTGGCAGCTTGCGGGCAAAGCCAAGCTTATATGCAATGGCTGAGAAAATCAGATTAACGATGTAAAAAGTCCAAAAACATTAATGCTATCCTGATAGCTTACAACCAAATCAAAAACAAAGCTGAAATTTGTGTCCATTTAAATCCTCCATCCACTATTGCAATCAATCTCCTTTTCTATCATACTAAATCTTATGCTGGCATGCCAGAAAAATCGACAACTACATATACAACGATTGATTTGGCATAAACTTTTGGAAAATGGAGTGATTCGATGCAAAAATTGACATACCAATGCTGTTACTGGCTTCCCTTGTCATATCTATGTTTATTCTTGTCGGAATTGCCATTGCTTTCCGGAATATTTGGCTCATCTTATTATTCCTGTTGCTCGGGTCTTTGTTCATGGGTTTTGGACTGTCCCTGAAACGAAAAAGAAAGTGACCTCCCGATGGAAGTCACTTTCTTCCTTTCCGCAAATAATCATGAAGAATTTGCTCTTGTATAGCCGGGTTGCAGGTTAATACAGACGATTTTTGAGCAGGTTGATGGGCTCGCCGAATGAAGTTGTTGTCACGCCACCCACTTCATTCACGATGATAATCCCTGCTGCAATATCCCACGCAGAAAGTCCCATTGTCATGTAACCATCCAAGGCACCTTCTGCCACAAAGGCAAATTCAATCGCTGCTGATCCATATGACCTTGTACCTCTGACTGTTCTTACCATCTCCTGCATCTTTTCTTCATCAACAAGGTGGTTTTCACAGAGCCAAAAATGATTTACACCAAGAATGGATTCATGAAAGTTTTTCTTTAGGGAAAGCGGGGGCAGTTCTATCTCATTTTTAAATGCCCCTTCCCCTTTTTGGGCGCTGTATAGATTATCAGCCATGACATCATAAATCAGCCCAATTTCCCCAACACCATCATGATAAATACCGACGGAAATGGCGAAGTTTCTTTTTGATGAACGAAATTCATCGTACCGTCAATCGGATCAATAATCCAGACAGTTCCATCAAGGGAGGTCACCTCATCGCCGTACCCCTCCTCACCGATAATGGAATGATCCGGGTAGACGCTTTTTATCCTGTTCATAAAAAATACTCCGTGTCTTTATCCATAGTGGTCACGAGGTCATTGGCATCCGATTTTGTATCAATAGTCAGTGGATCATTAATACGCTCCCTGATTGCTTTTCCCGCTTCCAGGACCCACTCTCTTGCTAGCCCGTAAATTGCATCTCGATCTTGCCTATTCATTTGTATGCCTCCAGTTTTTTCAATCTGCTGCCATCATACCAAATAAACGGACAATAATCACACTTAGGGTCATTTCCGGAGGCAGGAATGTACCTTTAGAATAACTTGGTTTTCACCAGGCCTCGATTTTCTGATAAGGTCAACCATAACCCGTACTTGTTGACGTTAGAACAATAAAATGACCCCAATTGATTCATACCCATAAAAAGAGTATATGTAATTTTGGGGTCATCTTCCTCTGTCTTATTCCTGTAATTGCAAAAGCCTTGCACGAAGCGCTTTCAGTTTTTCTTTCGATTTGATGATTTGCACGCTGTCATTGGCCTGGATAGCATCATATAGCGTCATCAGTTCATAATCAATTTCAATGCGGATAACGGGCAGTTTGCTTTTGTCAGCTTTTCTTCTTAGATCCTCCATCACATATTTCACGTCACCCACAACCTTTCAATCGCTTTTATTATGTATATGCTGCTGTATTTCGATTCGTTCATCGTTTGTTTGTTCATCCATTCCCTCTCACCTGCTATCAAAACATTCAGATAAGTGTTGTTGCTTGACTTGCTTCTCTTTTTTCACTAATAATATGACTACCATCAATTGAATGAAGACAAGGAGGGGATTGAAGCTTATGGATTTTACAGGTTTTATGGAAGAGGATTTTGATGCCTTCACAATCGACGGCTTGGATGAACGGATGGAAGCCATCAGAGAACGCATACAGCCGAAATTCAAGTCAATTGGGGACGAGCTTTCCGGGCCCTTATCGGAAATGACAGGCAAAGAGATGCATGTACATATTGCCAAACATGCCAGAAGAACGAAAAATCCGCCAAACGATACGTGGATGGCATTCTGTCATGATAAAAGAGGATATAAGAAGCACCCGCATTTCCAGATCGGGCTGTTTGATGACCATTTGTTCATGTGGCTCGCCTATATTTACGAGCTGCCTGGTAAAGAGAATATTGCCAAAGCGTTTTTAAACCACACTGCTGATATCAAACAATCGATTCCGGGCCATTATGTTGTTTCACTCGATCATACAAAAAAAGATGCAGAGACATTGGAAAACATTGATCTTGAACAAGCGCTGGCACGGCTTCAAAACGTTAAAAAGGCAGAATTTCTGATTGGCAGGCATTTCAAGCCAGGTGACCCTGTCCTGAGAGACCCGGAGCGTTTTATACAAGAAGCTCGGGCCACTTTCAGCACACTCACACCCCTGTTCAACATCTCGATGGATCAGTAAGAGCGCGGTGAACGAAAAAAGACCTTTCATCATGAAAGGTCTTTTCGTCATTTCATACGAATATTTTTCTGGTCACTGTTTCTGGCTTTTTTTACAACTGGAAAAGCAGCATAGCCTGATGCTTGCTCAAACTCTCGAAAATACGTTTTTTTCCTCACTTTTGGAAGGGACAATACGCTTGAACTTCTGATAAGCAGCAAGCACATCCTCCCGCGCGACCTGTTTCTCATACGCCTGCTCCACAAGAGAAAAAAGTTCACAACATCAATCACTTCCTGCTTAGACCATTCATCGTCAAGCGGATAATGATAATTCATCGCTTGTGTGTCACCTCATTCACTCCATTTTCGTCTGATTGCACTGGCTTCCTCCAGCATGGTATCGATTAGCTCACTGACAGAGGGTGTATCCTGGATTCTTGCTGCACTTTGACCGGCCCAGCCAAATCCTTTCGTATCATCGCCGGCGTAAATATAGCGTTTGTTCGCTTCCCCACTTATATGCCCCTTGAGTGATTCGTAGTCTCCATGCTGTTTTTCAAGTTCCAATATTTCATCCGTCCAGGAATTTTACGCCCGGGCTGGTGTTCCAAGTGAACGCTTGATGACAACCGTCGCATCTTCTTTAGCATCCATCAGTGCCTGTTTATAAGCAGGATGCGCATCAACACATTCCTTTGCGGCAATGAAGCGGGTACCCATTTCAATTCCTTCCGCACCGAGTGCAAATGCAGCCATCATACTCCGCCCATCAGCAATACCGCCTGAAGCAATAACAGGAATCGACACTGCATCCACAACTTGCGGGGCCAGCACGAATGTGCCGGTATCACCACGACCAAGATGGCCGCCCCCTTCATGGCCCACTACCATGACCGCGTCTGCCCCAAGTTCTTCTGCCTTCTCGGCTTGCCTGCGTGCAGCTGTCAAAACCAGCTTTTTAATTGGATGGGCGTGAACCATGTCAAGAACAGGCTTGGGATTACCACCGGTCACAGATATGGCCGGCACTTCTTCATCGATTGCAACCTGCACCATATGCTCAAAAGGCCGGCGATGCTGTCCGATGGCAAAATTCACCCCAAATGGTTTGTCGGTCATTTTTTTCACCTTATGGATTTCCTCACGAAGCGCTTCAGGGCCATCCAGACTCATTGCTGTAATTTGCCCCAATCCTCCGGCATTGGATACAGCTGCCGCCAGGTCGGCGTATGCCAGGTAAGCAAGACCACCCTGGATAATCGGATAATCAATATGTAACAGCTTCGTTACCTCCGTCTCCCACTTCATAGAATACCCCCCCATTTTTCTTTTATGATAGCATTTCATACCCAATGCTGGCTAATTATTAACCGAACATTAGAAAAAACTACGGCTTTCACCAAAACTTTATAGTGATTACCGTAGTTTTGTTTATAAAAAAAGCTGTATCGATAACATACAGCTTTTCGAATCTGAAAACGTATTCAATTCTGATTACAATCCGGGCAAGTTCCAAACAGTGTCGTTACTTTTTCATCATCAAAATGTTCGATAACTTCCTGGCAGTCCTGACAGATAATAGTCCCCATTATTCCCAGCTCCTTTGATCAAACTGTAATGTGATTTTATTATAGTATGACACAGTCGACAAATCAACCTTAAATTAGTATATCATATTATTAAGTTTATGTTTTGTGCAAAAAACAGCCAGTTATGAGCAACCGGCTGCTTATTGTTTATTCCTTTGTCTGTATAAGGGCTGGGTCAACGATTTCATATCCTTTGGCTCGTAGACCTTCTATAATATCCGGCAGCGCTTCAGCAGTCCATTCGCGATCATGCATCAGCAGATTGGCGCCTGGTTTCAGCAAGCTATAAGGGACATCAACTTCTGGACCTTTACCCGTGACCATAGCTTCTGTTAGCTTTTCGGCATCCATATATGGTTCAAAATAATCATAGCCATACGTCCAATTCATCGTCACCATACCTTCGTCCGCAGCGATTTGTCGCGAGAAATCCGTGTTTTCACCGTGTGGCGCTCTGAAAAATTGCGGCCGTTCCCCGATTATACCTTCTATCCTATCATTCAGGCTGACAATTTCTTCTTTTTGCTTCTCGGTCGACAAATCAGACAGAAGTTTGTGATTATATGTATGGTTGCCTATTGCAAATCCCATATCATGAACTTGCTGCAGTGTTTTCTTATCCTCAGAGTCCAGAGAATGACCATTACAATGGCGCTAGTCCAAGTCTTTTTAACGTATTTGCCATTTTCAAAGCATGTCCATCAGGTGCATCATCAATTGTCAGCAATACTACTTTTTCATTTCCTTCTTCGTTGACAGGCACCACAGAAGAAGTTTCCTCATCTATTTGATAAATGGGTTCTGTAGTTTTTTCCTTGTCCTTGTCCATCCGGTTTTCCTGTGTCTGTTCTTCCTCATTTGCGTCCTCTTCCGGCTCATTCTTGCTGGTTTCAGCATCATTCTTTGTCGATTCCTGTGTCTTTTCCTGGTCTTCTCCCTGTTTGCTTTCCCTTTCTGCATCTGAGGTAATGTCTGCACATCCGGTTATTAGTAATATAATTGCAAGGACAAGCCATATAATGTTTTTCAAACTGTGCCTCCTTGTCTTTTCCTCTGATCTTATTATACAGTATAAAATAGAAACTTGACTACATCCTTTGTTTACTAACTTCGGATATGGGTTTACGTATACAGTATGAATTGGATATAAAGGGGGAGAATAGAACTACATTTTGGTTGAATTGTTGCTGTGAGTATGTTTAAATACTTAACGGTGCCAATTCGACATAACTCGAACAATTACATAGAAAGGGGCGGAGAATTTGAAAAAATCACACGCATCTTTTATTAAATAGAAAAATTATAAAATCCTCCGTGATCATCATTATTTTCATTTATATGGGGGTTATATCCGGTCTTATGTTTTCAAAACACGGTATATCAAAACGTTGAAAACAAGACGAGAAGCCGGTTTGTTATACGACGAAATTTTCGAAAAAAGATATAGGGAGGTCTTACTATTAAATCCAAAACATTGACATCTGTTTTTGGGTATCTATTGCATTAGTATCTGTATTTATCATATGGGGGGCTTTTTTTCCATCAAATGTTGAATATGTATTAGGCATAGTTGACAGTTTTATTTCAGATACATTTGGCTGGTTTTATTTAGTGGTCACAACAGGATTTGTTGTCCTTGCATTGTATTTGATCTTCGGGCCATATGGAAAAATTAAGCTTGGAAAGCCTGATGATGAGCCAGAGTATAGTTATTTTACCTGGTTTGCATTTTGTTTACTGCTGGTATGGGGGTCGGCCTCGTATTCTACGGCGTGACGGAACCTATAACACATTTTATTCACCACCTTCTGCTGAACCAGAAACGACAGCTGCTGCAGAAGAGTCAATGCAGTACACCTTATTCCATTGGGGATTCCATCCATGGGCTACGTACGCGGTGCTTGCATTGACACTGGCTTATTTTAAATTCCGTCACGGGGCTCCTGCATTAATCAGTTCCGCTTTTTCGCCACTGATTGGCGACCGGTCTAAAGGCGGTTTGGGAATCGCTATTGATACACTGGCCGTTTTTGCCACCGTATTTGGTATTGCAACATCTCTTGGGCTTGGCGCAACACAGATTACAGCCGGTTTAAGCTTCACCTTTGAAGGAATTCCAAATACACTGATAACCAATCTAATTGTCATTTTAGTAATCACCATATTATTTATGCTTTCTGCTACGACAGGCATTAACCGGGGTATCCGCTATCTGAGCTGGACAAATATTGTTCTTGCCGTCGCATTGATGCTCTTTGTGTTTATTCTCGGATCCTCTGTAAAAATGATCGAGTCCTTTACAACAACATTGGGAAATTATTTGCAAAACCTTCCAACAATGACATTCGGCATGAATGCATTTACAGGTGACAGAGATTTTCTTAATGCATGGACACTCTTTTACTGGGCTTGGTGGATCGGCTGGTCACCATTTGTTGGAACCTTTATTGCCCGAGTCTCCAGAGGAAGGACTATTCGTGAATTTGTCCTCGGAGTAACCGCCGTACCAGTCATATTCAGCGCCTTTTGGTTCTCTGTTTTCGGTACTGCCGGATTTGAAATGAATTCAGCTGAAGGAGGAATTATCCATCAGTTGATGAATGAAATGGGAAATGAAGTAGCCTTATTTGCATTTCTTGAGTCACGCCCGCGGCAACTGTTGTCATCGGTATCGCAGTGCTCTTGATTACATCCTTCTTCGTTACCTCAGCCGATTCCGGTACATTTGTGCTTGGCATGCTGACAACAGGAGGAAAGTTAAATCCGAGTACAGGTGTTAAAGCTATCTGGGGAGTTATCCTTGCTGCAACTGCTGCGGTTCTATTGTGGTCCGGCGGGCTGTCAGCACTCCAAATGGCCATGCTGATTGCTGCATTCCCGTTTGCGATTTTGATGATTTTTATGTGTATTTCGCTCCTCAAAGCACTGAACAGTGAACATGATATCTTGCAGATGGAACTCAAACAGCGCGAACATGATCCGAAATTCCGGGAAAAACAGCGGAAAAAACTCAGAAGAATGCGCGAAGGATTTAAGAAAACACTTCCTGATGCTGAAGATGAAAGAGAATCTTAATGTACAAAGCTGTCCAAAATGGGATCCCCCATTCTGGACAGCTTTTTCATGAATGCCAGCACCTATTCAAAAGGCTGAAAGTCACGACCTTTTTAGTCCTATCTGGGGTGTATGTGGCTGGAGTTCTTATTCCAAATAAGGATTATAGCGCTTAATCAAACCAAAAATGAGCCACGTCCAGCTTATGTGGACGTGGCTCATTTTTCAGTTCTTCGTTCAACCAGCGTATTCATTTTGCGATTGTTCTTTACATTGTATGGATAGGCGTGCCTAATGCCACGTCAGCAGCTTCCATTGTTACCTCACCCAGCGTTGGATGGGCATGAATGGTAAGTGCAATATCTTCAGCAGTCATTCCTGCTTCGATTGCCAGTCCCAGTTCTGCGATGACATCACTGGCGTTCGGGCCGGCTACCTGTGCACCAATGACCAGACCATCATCTTTTCTTGTAATCATTTTCATGAACCCGTCCGTGTTATTCAGGGACAGTGCACGGCCATTAGCTGCAAACGGGAATTTGGAGGCTTTCACCTCGTAGCCTGCATCTTTTGCTTCTTGCTCCGTATAACCGACACTGGCGAGTTCCGGATCAGCGAAGACAACAGATGGAATAGCCAGATAATCAATCACTGATTTCTCACCGCTGATTGCCTCTGCAGCTACTTTTCCTTCATAGGATGCTTTATGAGCAAGGGGCGGTCCTTCGACAATATCACCGATTGCATAAATGTTTTCCTTGTTCGTACGGCATTGGTTATCAATGTTTATAAGTCCTTTATCATCCACATCAATGCCTACTTGCTCAAGTCCCATTTCTTGTGTGTTTGGACGGCGGCCGACAGTGACCAGCACATAGTCTGCCTCAACTGTCTCTTCTTTGCCGTTTACTTCATATGTCACACTCACACCGTCATTGGATTCCTCGACACCTTTGGCCATTGCTTCCGTGACAATATTAACGTTTTCTTCTTCAGGCTTTTCTTAACCGGCTGCGTCATTTGTTTTTCAAATGCACCCAAAATTTCTTTCGTTCCCTCAAGGATGGTTACCTCGGTTCCGAAATTGGCGTATGCAGTGCCAAGTTCAATTCCGATATAGCCGCCGCCGACGACAACCATTTTCTCTGGAATTTCATCGAGGTTCAGTGCGCCTGTCGAATCCAGTACACGATCAGAGAATTTGAAGTTCGGGATTTCAATCGGTGTTGAGCCTGTTGCGATAATGCAGTTGTTAAATGTATATGTCTGGGAATTTTTTTCGTCCATTACTTTTACCGTGTTTTGATCGACGAAATAAACTTCCCCTTTAACAATATCCACTTTATTGCCTTTCAGCAGACTTTCAACACCGGAAGTCAGCTTATTAACAACTTGTCCTTTCCACTCCTGTACTTTTGAAAAGTCTACAGAAACATTCTCTGCAGTAATTCCCATTTCTTCATTTCCGTGCGCACTCTGCGTCTTATGACCTGCTTCAATCAGTGCTTTGGATGGAATACAGCCAACATTCAGGCATACACCGCCAAGGTCACCTTTTTCCACGATGGTCACATTTTGGCCAGTTTGAGCAGCACGAATGGCAGCTACATAGCCGCCAGGTCCTGCCCCGATAACAAGTGTGTCTGTTTCAATTGGAAAATCCCCTACTACCATACTTTACGCCTCCATCATAATTAATTGTGGATCGTTCAATAAACGCTTAATCTGGTTCAGAGCCAGCTGTGCAGTTGCTCCGTCAACGATACGGTGGTCAAAGCTCAACGACACCGCCAGTACAGGAGCTGCTACAATTTCGCCGTCACGGACAATCGGTTTTTCCTGGATGCGGCCAATGCCGAGAATAACTGCTTCCGGATAATTGATAACCGGAGTGAACCACTGTCCGCCGGCAGAACCGATGTTAGTGATCGTATTCGATGCACCTTTCATCTCTTCTGATGACAGTTTACCACTGCGGGCTTTATCTGCCAATTCATTTATTTCCTGTGAGATGGTAAAAATCGACTTGCGGTCTGCATCTTTGACTACTGGCACTAGCAGGCCTTTATCCGTATCGGCTGCAATGCCGATATTGTAATAATGTTTGTGAATAATCTCATCTGTCTCGTCATCGACGGAAGCATTGAGAATTGGATGATTTTTCGATGCGGAAATCAATGCTTTAACGACGTACGGCAGATAGGTTAGTTTAATATCTTGCTCAGCTGCAACTGACTTGAATTTCTTACGGTGGGCTACAAGCTCAGTAACATCCACTTCATCCATCAGTGTGACGTGTGGTGCTTTTGTTTTGGAATTGACCATTGCTTTAGCGATGGATTTACGGATGCCGGACATTTTTCGCGTGTCTCAGGGTATTCACCCTCAGGAGCCTTGGCCGCTGCTGCCGGCTGTTCTGAATCGTCTTTTGTTTCAGCAGGCTCATCCGCTTTCTGATCACCGCTTAAGTACTGATCAATATCCTCTTTCAGAATCCGTCCATTCTTTCCGGAGCCTTGCACGTCCTGGATGTTCACATCATTTTCACGTGCATATTTACGGACAGACGGCATGGCAATAACACGACGGTCATCATCGGTTTTTCAGGTTCTGGTTGTTTATCGGAAGAATCGGCTGTTTTTCTGGAGCCGCTGTTTCCTTTTCTTCTTTCTTGTCCTGATCGGCCTCTTCTTCTTCACCGTCATCATCGGATTCATATCCTTCTGCGTCAAAAGTAATGAGTGTGTTGCCGACAACCGCCACTTCCCCTTCATCGACGTGGACTTTGGTTACTGTTCCTTCCACTGGCGAAGGGATTTCGACAACGGCTTTATCGTTCTGCACCTCACACAGCACGTCATCTTCTTTTACTTCGTCGCCTTCTTTAACGAACCATTTGGCTATTTCACCTTCATGTATGCCTTCCCCAATGTCTGGGAGTTTAAAATTATAAGCCATTATGACAGCCTCCAATCATTTATTAAAAGTTCATGACCTCTTGCACTTTGTTAATAACATCCTTATGGTTCGGAAGCCATACTTCTTCAGCCTGTGAGAATGGATAAACAGTGTCAGGTGCTGTCACGCGCATAATCGGTGCTTCCAGATGCAGAATTGCGCGCTCCTGGATTTCAGAGATAACGTGTGCGGCAATCCCTGCCTGACGCTGTGCTTCCTGAATCATGACAACACGATTTGTTTTCTTCACGGATTCAACGATTGTTTCCGTATCGATGGGCGATATCGTGCGCAGGTCAACAACTTCAGCGTCGATATTTTCCTGTTCGAGTTCATCGGCAGCCTTCAGCGCCGTATGGACCATTGCGCCATACGCGATAAGGGTGACATCCTTTCCATCACGCTTGATGTCTGCTTTATCGAGTTCAACCGTGTAGGCCTCATCTGGCACTTCACCGCGGAAAGAACGGTACAATTTCATATGCTCCATGTAGAATACCGGGTCGTTATTACGGATGGAGGAAATTAAGAGTCCTTTCGCATCATATGGTGTGGATGGCACTACCACCCTGAAGCCCGGCTGCTGCGCAATAAGTCCTTCCAGTGAGTCAGCATGCAGTTCCGGTGTATGTACACCTCCGCCGAACGGTGTGCGCACAGTGATCGGTGCCGATTTACTATCACCAGAACGATAACGCATGCGTGCAATCTGGCCATTCAGCGCGTCCATGGCCTCATAAATAAAACCGATAAACTGGATTTCCGGAACAGGGCGGAATCCCTGCAATGCCAGACCAAGCGCAAGACCGCCAATTCCAGATTCAGCCAGTGGCGTGTCAAATACACGTTCTTCCCCAAATTCATCCTGCAATCCTTCTGTTGCACGGAAGACACCGCCGTTCTGACCAACGTCCTCACCAAATACGAGGACATCTTCATCATTTTTCAGTTCATGATGCATTGCATCAGTAATCGCCTGAATCATCGTTTTCTGCGCCATTTTACTTCGACTCCTTTTCCCTATATTCTTCCATTTGCTCCTGCAGGTTGGATGGAAGTTCTTCATGCATGATATCAATCAGATCGGTTACTTTCTGTTTTGGATGGTCATCGGCTTTTTTGATGGCAGCTTTAATTTCTTCTTTCGCTTCCTCGATGACTTTATTTTCATCCTCTTCAGACCAGAGATTTTTTGCTTCCAAGTACTTGCGGAAGCGGATAAGTGGGTCGCGTTTCTCCCATTCATCATTAAGGTCTTCCGTGCGGTACCGTGTCGGATCGTCGCCGGCCATTGTATGCGGACCATAACGATAGGTCAGTGTTTCAATCAGCGTCGGGCCTTCTCCGTTCAGTGCACGTTCACGGGCTTTTTTCGTAACCGCATAAACAGCAAGTACATCCATACCGTCAACCTGAAAGCCTTCCACACCTGCAGCAACAGCTTTTTGAGCCAATGTTTTGGCATTGGTCTGCTTTTCAACCGGGACTGAAATAGCAAACTGGTTATTCTGGACAAAGAAAATAGCCGGAGCATTATAAGCACCTGCAAAGTTCACACCTTCATAAAAGTCACCCTGGGAGGTTCCGCCATCACCGGTATAAGTAACTGCAACGCCTTGTTTACCACGCTTCTTTATTCCCAGTGCAACACCGGCAGTCTGGGTATATTGTGCACCGATAATAATCTGCGGACTCAGTCCATGTACACCTTCAGGGAATTGGTTGCCGTGGAAATGGCCTCTTGAGAACAAGAAAGCCTGGTACAGTGGAAGTCCTTGCCAAATAAGTTGTGGCACATCGCGGTATGCCGGAAGCAAAAAGTCTTCTTGCTCCAGGGCATAGTGGCTTCCAAGCTGGGATGCTTCCTGCCCAGCAGTTGGTGCATAAAACCCTAAACGTCCTTGACGGTTCAGTGCAATGGACCGCTGATCAAGAACTCTTGTATAAACCATTCGGCGCATAAGTTCCTTTAAGTCATCATCTGACAAATCAGGCGCATGTTCTTTGTTCACGATTTCTCCATCTTCATCGAGAACCTGGAACATTTCGAACTGATTTTCAATACTTTCTAAAACTTGTTTCAAAATCGTTCACCTCTTCCTTTCTAATCACCTGTTTTATAGTCTTTTCTAGCCTTCCCTAAATATGAAAAATCTGTACCCATTTGCCTTTATTCTTGTTCCCTGCATTGCTTAGTGTTAATCATTTTTTGATGCCCCGAAACTGTTACATTATAAAAGCAAAAATATTGGTACAATAACTGATCCATGTTAAAGTTTAGCTCATTTCGAATCATTTGGTCAATCACTTTGTTTTATATTAATCATTTTTTACAAGGTTGGCACCGCTTTCATTGATTTGCCGTCCGTTGGCTGACAAACTGTTATACTATTTCCACGATAACTGTATCACTTAATTGTTTTGCCGAAAGCTTCCAGGTCAAACTGGACTCCCGTTGGGGCAGCCGGCCTGCCAGGAATAAAAAAGAACCGGACCATTTCTGGTTCCCCGATTCTTTATTCAGCAGTTTTATTCATTTTTCTCTGACTCCGGGCTTTTCTTTCTTTTCTTCTGTATTTTCGTACGAAACATCAATATCGGCCGCTTTATAAAATTCCTTTTTCAGTTCGTTGTACTCATTCGTAAGATCGTTAAATTCCTTATTAGCGTCGATCACCTTCTGGTAGCTGTCATTTAAACCGGAAATATGATCAGACAATTTTTCTGTTCCAGTTCCTTATCCTGAAGCATGGTGTATAATTCCTTTTCCATTGACAATGACTTAGAATAGGCTTCATGCAGTTTCTCATAAGCATCGTAGCGGTCAGTCATAGCAGCAAACATCTCGTCTGCCTTCTTCTGTACTGACTCTTTCTCAAGGTCAGCAAGCTTGTCCTCCATTTTCATGAATTCTTCTTTCGAGGCCTGCATGCTTTCGTTTTCCAGTTCTATTTTTTTCTCTCTTTTTTCGATGTTGGACAGTGCCTTCTCGGACAGTTCTTTAATCTTGTCGTAGTCGTCCATGCTCAATTCGATAATTTTCTTATATATTTCCTGCTCTTTCTGTTCCAATTCCACAATCGGATTCTGCTGTTTCTCAAACGTTTCCTCCAGTTCGACCGCTTTTTCCAGGTGATTGTAAATCTGTTCAGAAGCAGATGTGCCGCTGCACGCCGGCAGAAATACAAACAAGATAACAGCACTGATCAGTAATGATTTTTTCGATACCACGTTAATGAGGCCCCCTTCGTTCCTGGTGCAGCATTTTTTTCAAGTATAACATATTATGAACCATACCAAATTCATTTCATTCCGTCAGCAGTACTTGCCTGGTGCCATAAAAATTGCTTGTCCTAAGTTAATTTTATGATACGGGAATTGAAATTATGTTAGAATATGACTATCCATACGTATCTCGATAACTGCCCCTTTCTTTATCCAGGGGTGGAAAAGTGCGTTTATAACCCACCTATTTTTGACGTTTAGGGAGTGTCATATATGATAACAATGGACGATATCGTACGTGAAGGCCATCCAGCTTTACGCGAAAAAACACAGGAAGTGCCTGTTCCTCCTTCTGAAGAAGATAAACAATTGCTGGAAGACATACTGACGTTTATTAAAAACAGTCAGGACGACGAAATGGCCGACAGATACCAATTAAGACCAGGTGTCGGGCTCGCAGCGCCACAGCTTGGCATCACTAAGCGGATGTGCGCAGTTCATTTCGAGGATTCCAAAGGCAAACTATACAGTTATGGGCTCATCAATCCTAAAATTGTAAGTCATTCCGTTGAAAAGGCCTATTTACCATCAGGAGAAGGCTGCCTTTCCGTCGACAGGGACGTAGAAGGCTATGTCCCGCGCTATGCACGCATCACGGTTAAAGCGAAAGATATGGAAGGAAACGATCTGAAATTGCGTCTGCGCGACTTCGCTGCGATTGTCGTACAGCATGAAATCGATCACCTTGATGGTGTCATGTTTTACGACCATATCAATCAGGAAAATCCATTCGCAGTACCTGATAATGCAAAAGCAATCGGCTGATACTGACAGGAATCCGACATCTCCCGGGTTCCTGTTTTTCTTTTGCATAATATTCCAATTGGAAACGAATAATAAAGATACAAATTGCGGCAAAAACAACTTTTTTAAAACAAATACAT
This sequence comes from Lentibacillus juripiscarius JCM 12147, assembly GCA_001311805.1. The sequence goes on from BBCA01000021.1 coordinate 35,296, forward strand.
TATTTTCATTTCAAAATTGCTGTAACCGTATTATACTATATAGTAAGAGGGATTGGATCGGCAGAACGTTTTATTGCTTTTCTTAACTGTGGAAAGGAGATGCAGCGCGCATGCTTAAACGCCTAAGGGAAAAGCTGAAAAAACGGTGGAAAGATTTTCTGGGAAGAAGACGTGTACCAACTACTTTTAACAAAGACTACCCTGAATAGAACAGCCGATGGAAACCTACCCTGCATGTATGGATTTGCACTCTCATGCGGACACAGGCACTCTAAAGGCTGAAGTCACAGTCGGACGAATCAGGTTTAGTGTAAAAAACTAATAGGGTTATAATGGACAACTGGAAAAACATTCCGCAGATGACAGCCTTAAAGAAATGCGCGAATTGCGGCTTGCATCTGCCGTGGATAATATTTTATACCAGCCATAGGAACAGGAGACGGAATTTGATTATTAAAAACAGACGAAACAGAAGTGAGGAGAGATAACCATGATTTATAAAGTATTTTATCAGGATTTGCCCGATGAGATACCCGTACGTGAACGAACGGAAAGTCTATACGTCGAGGCCGAATCCGAAAGGGAAGTCCGTGATAAACTATACGATCGCAACTATGAAATCAATATTGAATATATCCAGCCGCTGACGGAAGCACATTTAAATTATGAAAAGCAATCTGACCAATTTGAATTGGAGACCGTCTAGCCGATGAAATTTGTCAAAAATGACCAGACAGCGGTATTTGCATTAGGCGGACTTGGTGAAATCGGAAAGAACACATATGGCATCCAATTCCAGGATGAGATAATCTTAGTTGACGCCGGGATCAAATTCCCCGAAGACGAACTGCTTGGTATTGATTATGTGATTCCGGACTACACCTATCTCGTGCAAAACAAAGATAAAATAAAAGGATTATTCATAACACACGGGCATGAGGATCATATAGGGGGCATCCCATACCTCTTGCGCGAAGTAAATGTGCCTATCTATGCCGGCAAACTTGCGATCGGATTAATCCGCAACAAACTGGAAGAACATGGTCTGTTGCGAAGTACAAAATTGCATAACATTGAAGAAGATAACGTCATTAAATTCCGTAAAACGTCTGTTTCCTTTTTCCGAACAACCCATAGCATACCTGATTCATTCGGTATCGTTGTCAAAACACCACCCGGAAATATCGTCCATACCGGTGACTTTAAATTTGACTTCACACCTGTTGGAGAGCCAGCAAACATTGCAAAAATGGCTGAAATTGGTAAAGAAGGTGTGCTGTGTCTTCTGTCAGATAGTACCAACAGTGAAGTGCCAGGTTTTACCATGTCCGAACGCGTTGTAGGTGAAAACATTAATGATATTTTCAATAGGGTTGACGGGCGATTAATATTTGCAACCTTTGCTTCAAATATCTATCGCCTGCAGCAGGTAGTCGAAGCAGCAGTCAAACACGACCGGAAAATTGCCGTGTTCGGCCGAAGCATGGAATCATCTATTCGTATCGGGCAGGAATTGGGCTATATTCAGGCTCCAAAAGATACCTTTATTGAGCCAAATCAGATTAACCGTCTTCCCGCCCATAAGGTGACAATTCTATGCACAGGGTCCCAGGGTGAACCAATGGCCGCATTGTCCCGTATTGCAAATGGGACTCACCGGCAAATCCAAATTATCCCTGGTGATACAGTCGTGTTCTCATCTTCCCCAATCCCGGGCAATACGGTCAGTGTGAGCAGGACAATCAACAAGCTTTACCGTGCAGGTGCGGATGTCATTCACGGCAAACTTAGCAACATTCATACTTCCGGTCATGGAAGCCAGGATGAGCAGAAGCTAATGCTAAGGCTTATACAGCCGAAATATTTCATGCCAATCCATGGTGAATACCGCATGCTGAAAGAGCATCTTAAGCTGGGTGAAGCTTGCGGAACCGATCCGAACAATTCCTTTGTTATGGACAACGGTGACGTTCTGGCACTTGGGAAAGACAACGCCATGATTGCAGGCAAAATCCCATCCGGCTCCATTTATGTTGATGGAAGCGGCATTGGTGACATTGGCAATATTGTATTGCGTGACCGCCGTATTCTGTCCGAGGAAGGCCTTGTGATGGTTGTTGTAAGCATCAATATGAAGGAATTCAAGATTGCATCCGGACCTGATATCATTTCACGCGGTTTCGTTTACATGCGTGAATCGGAAGACTTAATCAATGAGGCGCAAAAACTTGTAGCAAAACACTTGGATAAAGTGATGGAGCGCCGGACAAGTCAATGGTCCGAAATCAAAAATGAAATAACCGATACCATCGCACCTTTCCTCTTTGAAAAACAAAACGCAGGCCGATGGTACTGCCGATCATTATGGAAGTTTAACAAAAGCGCAAGCGCCCGGTTAGCGACGTACAGACTGGACTGAGCCGAAGGAGATAAAGGAAGCACGGTGAGCGTAAGCGAATCGATGCTGACTTATCACACGGAAGTGAAGGAAGTCGTGCTAGTCGCTGGGCGCTGGAGCTGGACGTGGTTAATTCTGTTTTTCAGTTATCCACAGCATTTCTTAAGAACAAAAGGAACGGTTCGTGTCCCTCCTTTCCAGAATCCTGATGCAATTTCAAAAAGTGCCGTGAACATAACGTTCACGGCACTTTTTGTAACGTCAGAAAATATAAATTATGGACGACCTTATAAGTAAAACTAAGGCTTTCACTATAAAGACTTGGTGAAAGCCAAGTTTTTCTAATAACAGGGTTATTTTCCGCCCCTGGTCACCTAGCCTTGATCAATGACAAGATGTTTCTCAAATCTGGAAATATCCTTATCCGCTCCAATAATAATGAGAATATCCCCTTCTTTCAGGACATCATCTGCTGCCGGTGATACATTGATTTCTTTATCACGCTTAATGGCGACAACGTTACAGCCGTAATTTGCACGAATATCGAGATCCACCAGCGTCTTGCCGCGCATTCGTTCACCGGCTTTCACTTCTACAATGCTATGGTCGTCGGAAAGCTCCAGATAATCCAGAATGTTATTGGAAATAATATTATGAGCAATTCGCTTTCCCATATCCCGTTCAGGATGAACAACCTGGTGGGCACCAATCCGGTTCAAATTTTCTCGTGATAGTCATTTTGTGCTTTCACTGTAATTTTCTTAATATCAAGATCAGTCAGAACAACAGTTGTCAGTATACTTGCCTGAATATTGTCGCCAATTGCCACAATCACATGATCAATATTTTTAATCCCCAGTTCCCTTAACGTCGCCTCATCCGTTGAATCGGCGATGACTGCATGGGATGCAATATTCTTAAATTCGTTTACCTTGTCCTCATCTTTATCAATGGCCAGTACCTGCATACCTTCCTGATTTAGTTCCTGGCAAATGCTGCCTCCAAAGCGCCCCAGACCGATTACGGCATAATCTCGTTTCATTCCACTGCCCCCCCATTATCCAATGTACTTCCCATGGTCTATAGTCTATCACACTGTTGTGTAAATGACATATGGTTTATGTCGAAGAACGAAACGTCTTTTGTAACGGCCCTTTTCGTAAACTATGCTGTTTTTCCAGCGTAGTTGATCTAAACTGCGACATGGTGACAGCTAGTTGCAGTTTGCTATGACCCCCGCCCCGCTCCGGAAATACACTTGGTTGCTCGTCGTGTTGCAAGTCTTTCGGTGAAGAGTTTCCTGATTTTCGCGCGACTTTCGACCCGGCTCGCGCGACTTTCCTGATTTCGCGCGACTTTTGGCTACCCCAACGTAGCACTTACGTCGTAGTTTATAGAAAATATTTAACAGGGAATGACACAAAAGCAACAATCTTTTAAAAACAGCCTTTGTAATCAATTCGCTACAAAGTTTTCATTTTCCTGTCACAGCAACAGCCCACGCTGTATGACACAATCGTTTATACTATGAGTATAGGGAAAACTTATTCATGCCCATTTTGAAACACTGGTCAATCGTGAGGACCAGCTATGATAACCGGAAATTCCATGCCCGTTCTCTTGGCTGCAGCTGGAGAAATGGCTTCATAAGGAGGTACAACAATGGAACTGGATACAGTCCTAATGAGCAGATTGCTGACCGCGATGACGCTCGGGTTTCATATTATTTTTGCTACACTTGGGGTAGGGATACCGCTGATGATTTCTATTGCTGAATTTATCGGCATCAAAATATGATCCGCACTACCAGCTTCTAGCCAGACGTTGGACGCGCGGATTCGTTATTACGGTTGCCGTTGGTGTTGTGACAGGTACCGCAATTGGACTTCAGCTGTCCCTGGTATGGCCGAATTTTATGCAAGTTGCCGGCAACGTTATCAGTTTACCGCTGTTTATGGAAGTCTTTGCCTTTTTCTTTGAGGCAATCTTTTTAGGAATCTACTTATATACGTGGGACCGATTCAACAATCCGTATATCCATTGGTCCTTCTCGCTTCCAATTATTATCGGCGGCGGGTTTTCTGCAGTGTTTATCACCACGGTAAATGCTTTTATGAACACGCCGCAAGGGTTTGAAACACAGGATGGGACCTTTTCTGCAGTCAATCCGCTGGCAGCAATGCTGAACCCGGCAACACCAACGAAAGTGTTCCACGTTCTGACATCGGCGTATGTGACGTGTGCGGCTATTTTGGCTGCGATAACAGCTGTTATGATTCTAAAAGGGAAAATGACAGATTATCATAAAAAAGCGCTGCGGCTTACAATGACACTGACATTCCTGTTCGCCCTCCTGACGGCATTAGCCGGGGATTTCTCAGCTAAATTCCTTGCTGATCATCAGGCCGAGAAATTAGCCGCAGCAGAATGGCATTTCGAAACGGAACAAAATGCCGATCTGATCCTGTTTGGATGGCTGAATGAGGATAATGAACCAACCGGCGAAATTCGTCTTCCAGGGTTTTTAAGCTTTCTGGCTCATGGTGATTTTAACGCTGAGGTGACGGGCCTAGAAGCATTTCCGGAGGACGAACAGCCGCCATTATGGGTGCATTACATGTTCGATCTGATGGTGACTATCGGCTTTTTCCTTCCGGTAATTGCACTATTGTATCTCGTTTTAGCCAAGGTAAAAAATGGAATGAACACAATAAAGGAATGTTGTATCTTATCGCACTAAGTGGGCCTTTGGCATTGATGGCTATCGAATTCGGCTGGATTTATGCTGAAGAGGGACGGCAGCCGTGGATTATCCGGGGATATATGACTGTAGAAGAGGCTGCCACATCTTCGCCTTACGTTACACACATGTTTTTCCTTTTCCTGGCGCTATACATTGTGCTTGGCACGTTATGTGTCATTACACTGCGGAAACTTTTCCGGAACAACCCTGCCGAAGAGGAACTGGAGAAACACTATCCGAGCTTAAAAAAGGGTGATGACGAATGAGCTATGAACTGGTCGGCATTACTGTTTTATGGATTTTTCTTTATGGATATCTGATTGTAGCATCGATTGACTTCGGTGCTGGCTTCTTTGCTTTTATGCCAGATTTACGAAAAAAGATCATGTGATCAATCAGCTGATAGCAAGATATCTGTCACCGGTCTGGGAAGTTACGAATGTCTTTTTCGTCTTTTTCTTTGTCGGGATTGTTGGCTTCTTCCCGGAAACCGCTTATTATTATGGGACAGCAATGCTGGTGCCGGCGAGTTTTGCCATTATTCTTCTCGCTATCCGCGGCTCGTTTTACGCATTTGAAAATTACGGATCCAAAGAGAGTACGGTGTATACGTTTCTGTACGGTGCATCCGGCTTGCTAATACCGGCATCGCTATCAATTGCTCTCACCATATCGGAAGGCGGATTTATCAAAGAAGAAAACGGGAGCGTCTCCTTAAAATACATGGAACTATTCACCAGTCCCCTGTCATGGAGCATTGTTGCGCTGTCGATTGTATCCATTCTATTCATCAGTGCCACTTTTCTGGCATTCTATGCTGCACGCGCCAGAGATTTACCGGCACTGAAACTAGTCCGGACATTTGCGCTGTTTTGGAGCACGCCAACGATCATTGCAGCACTGACCACATTCATCGTATTAAGCCAGCATAATGAAAGGCATTATGAAAGTATGCTCGACCTATGGTGGGTGTTCGGTCTATCTGTTGGGTTTTTCTTAATAGCAGTGTGGCTTCTTTACCGGCAGAAGCATTATGGGCTGGCATTCATCAGTGTCATGCTGCAGTTTCTGTTTGCATTTTTGGTTATGGCATTGGACATTACCCATACCTGCTTGACCCTTATATATCCATTCATGAAGGGGCCACGCACACCTCTATGGGCATTGCCTGGTGGTGGCATTCATCGGCGGACTACTGTTGTTGATTCCGTCGCTGATCCTCTTAATGAAATTGTTTTATTTGATGCAGAGTATGTCAAAGGTAAGAAATAACAAATCATTATCACGATGCATTGGAGGAATAAACGATGGACGGTCTGCGTAGTATCCTGCTCAATCACAAAAACGTATCATCTTCCTGTGCATCCTGGCCGTGATAACGGCAGTGACGGTCGTCCTGCAGGCGTACTTTCTCTCAGCAGCTGTCGACCATATTTTGTACAAGGGCAAACTTTTTCAGAGATTAGCTGGATGCTTGCTGGACTGGCTATCATACTCCTGCTCCGGACCACATTTACTTATACCGGCCGGCGAACAGGCATTGCAATGGCGGCGGACGTTAAGGCAGTATATCGGAAATCGCTTCTGGATAAATTTGCTGGTGAATCCGTCCTGCAGGCTGGACAAGGCCAATCCGGTGGGAAAATAAGCATACTGCTGGACGCGGTTGATGAAATGGACAGTTATTTCAGTGAATATATCCCCCAGCTGATTCAGGCCTCCATTATTCCGGTTGTTATTCTGACAATTGCCTTTACTCAACATATCCATACAGGGCTGATTATGATCATTACTGCCCCATTCATTCCGCTCTTCATGATTATTATCGGCATGCAGACAAAAACAAATCGGAAGAGCAGCAGGAAAAACTGACCGCTTTTTCAGGTCAATTTCTGGATGCGCTGCAAGGGCTGACAACGCTGAAATTATACCGGCGTTCCCGAGCACAGGAAAAAGCGATGGAAACAAGTAGCCTTAGCTTTAGAGATGCAACGATGGAAATACTGAAAATAGCATTCACCTCTTCGTTCATGCTTGAACTAATTTCCATGCTCAGCATTGGCATTGTAGCCCTCGAACTCGCGATCCAAATGATTATTTACGAACAGGTATCATTTTTTACAGCCTTCTTTCTGCTCATGCTGGCACCTGAATATTACGCCACATTAAAAGAGCTTGGCAGTACCTTTCACAGCGGACAAAGCAGCAAAGGAGCAGCAGCTAAAGTGATAAATGAACTGGCCGAAGAGACGGATCCTTTGCATTGGGGAAACGTGGAGCTATCTGCTGGTGCAGTGCCGCCGTCGATTCAGCTGCAGCAGGCCGGTTATCATTATGAAGAAGGACTTTTCAGCCTGAAAAATATAAATGCCACGTTCCCTCCACGCGGAAATATTGCTATTGTCGGCCGGAGCGGATCCGGAAAGTCAACCCTGCTTCACCTGATTGCCGGCCTCCTCCCCCTCAGGGAAGGGAATATCATGGTCAATGATCATTCACTGGCAGCATACAGCAAAAATAGCTGGTTCAGCCAATTAAATTATATATCTCAGCACCCATATCTTTTTTCAGGAACAATAGCTGAGAATATTGCTATCGGCAGCAGCCAGGATCATACTCGCGGCGAAATCGAACGAGCTGCCGAGCAGGCTGGGATTGCAGGCGTCATCAATCAGCTGGAACAAGGCTATGATACACCTGTCGGCGAAGCGGGAAGAGGACTGTCAGGCGGCGAAATGCAGCGGCTGGCACTTGCAAGGGCTTTTCTGAAAAAGCGTCGATTATTCTCTTCGATGAACCGACAACAGGACTCGATCTTTATACGGAACGGATACTGTATGCGTCTATCAGACAACTCGCACAGCAGGCAACAGTGATTACAGTGGCCCACCGTCTCTATACAATTAAGGATGCAGATACCATCCTTTTTCTGGAGCATGGCAGACTTCTTGCTGCAGGAACCCATTCCGAGCTCTTAAGGGATGTCCCGGAATATCGGGAAATGGTATTTGTGCACGATGGAGGGAAGAATCATGAATGACTTGGCGATTATTCTTAAAGCAATGGCAACAGAAAAAAAGGATATTTTACTTTCCATTCTGTTTGGGTTTACAGCTGGCATAACCGCTGTTGGCCTGTTTGCTGCCAGCGGCTACTTGATTTCCAAGGCTGCACTGACACCTCCACTCTACTCACTGATTATTCTTACATCTACAGTGAAACTGCTCGGAATAACGAAAGCAATTGTCCGCTATGCCGAACGCTATTTCTCGCATAGGGCGACATTCACTATTTTAAGCAACCTACGAGTTTCCTTTTTCCAAAAATTGGAACCTTTAGTGCCTGGACTGTTTCAAAAATACCGGAGCGGTGATCTGCTTTCCCGGGTTGTTGGAGATGTGGAAACATTGCAGCACTTCTTTCTCCGTGTGTTTTATCCGCCGATTGTACTGGCGGTTGTTTTTCTGAGCACCATTTTATTTACCAGTTTCTTTTCCGTTTATATTGCGCTGATCCTGTTGATTGGTTTGTTGCTGACGGTCGTTGTTATGCCAGCTTTGTTTGTATGGCGGCAGAAAAAATTAATTATGATGTACGGAGATGGCGAAGCAGCCTGTCTGTTCAAACTGCTGAATTCTTGAATGGCTTTCGGGACCTGACAATCCATCAAAAAGTGGAAACAGCTAAACAAAACCTGATCCAGTCGTCGGATAACTACATTAGCGAACAAAACGTGAAAACATGAACAAGCTATACAGCGAATCAGTCAATACATTTCTATCATTATTGGTGACTTGGTTCGTGCTCGCCACGGGTGCTTTTTTCATCAGCAGTGGGCAATTGGATGGTATATTGTTGGCCATGTTTGTGCTGATTTCCCTGACTGTATTTGAGGATGCGGGACCGATGGCTGCACTTCCGATTCATCTGCAGGACAGTCAACGCGCAGCAAGCCGGCTCTCTGCAGTTGCAACGGAAACACCGCATACAGCAGGCGGACATGGTTCTATCCAGCTGACGCAAGCCCGGTCAATAACGACTCAAGTTAGTGACGTCTCATTCACTTTTCCCGGAGAGAAGCGGCAAGCATTAAAACAGATTAACATCACGTTCCCAGCTGGTTCTAAGACGGCTATTGCCGGCCCCAGCGGCTCAGGTAAGTCAACTCTTCTGCAGCTGCTCCTCGGACTAAGCCAGGCTGATTCAGGTACCATCACCCTGGATGGTATCCCCGTTGAACAAATTGCTCCGGAGTCCATCTGGGAACATTCGGCTGTCATGCTGCAGGAAAATCATTTTTTTCTTTGGTACGGTTAGAGACAATTTGATTCTGGCGAAAGATGGATTAACCGATGAAGAAATGATCGGTGTTCTTGAAAAAGTGCACCTCGACTATTTGGCGTTGGATGATCCAGTCCGCGAAAAGGTGATAATTTATCAGGCGGGGAAAAACAGCGGCTGGCCCTTGCCCGGGCGATGCTGAAAAGAGCACATTTGTGGCTGCTGGATGAACCTGCATCGTCGGTCGACTCGCTCACGGAACAGTCCATTTACCGCCACCTTTTTGAACAGGCTGCCGATGACACACTTGTTATTGTCAGCCACCGCTTAACAAACCTGGAGAAAATGGATCAGATTATTGTCATGGACCATGGCGAAATCGTTGAAACCGGATCATTTGACGAATTAATGCAGCAAAAAGGCTACTTATATGAAATGAAACAGATAGAAAAGAATTTACTGTAACAAAAACAGCTTTCCTTCTTTAAAAGGAAAGCTGTTTTTTAATAGACTGTGGCTTTCCGCGTCACTCTTAGAAACCTGGCTTATAGCCAAGCCTTAATGGCGAAAACCTTAGTTGCGCTCTTATGAAGTTAAGAAAAGAGGCTTAAACAATCATATAGCATCCAGCATTTCAAATTGGGATTTGACTAGTTCAAAGTATTCCCCACGTTGCTGCATCAGTTCATCATGGTTGCCACTTTCAAGGATTTTACCATTTTCCAATACAAAGATATTATCAGACTCCCTAATAGTTGAAAGGCGGTGGGCGATAATAATCGCGGTCCGGCCGTTTAACAGACGCTTCAGGGCTGTCTGGATTTTCATCTCGGTTTCAGTGTCAATGCTTGCGGTCGCTTCATCCAGGATGAGAATTCTCGGATCTGCGAGCAATGCCCTGGCAAACGATAATAGCTGACGCTCCCCTGCCGATAGAATGTTGCCCCGTTCTTCCACCTCCGTTTCGTACCCATTCGCAAGGCGCTGAATGAATTCATCGGCACCGACGACTTTTGACGCCTCGATCACTTCTTCGTCTGTCGCATTAGGGCGGCCGAAGCGAATGTTTTCCAGAATGGTCCCGGAAAAATGAATGTATCCTGGAGCACGACACTGATTTGCTGACGGAGCCGATCAAGTTTCACATCACGAAGATCATGCCCATCAATTTTGACAGCACCTTCTGTAGGATCATAGAAACGGCTGATCAGATTGGCTATGGTGGATTTCCCGCTGCCGGTATGTCCAACTAGTGCAACCGTCTCCCCTGCTTTCATCTCCAAGGATATTTCGTGCAAAGCAATCCGCTCTTCATCATACGCGAATTGAACCCGGCCAAATTCAATATGCCCCTGCATATCAGTCAAATCGGCTCCATCCGGTTTATCTTCCACATTCGGTTTTTGATCAAGAAATTCAAAAATGCGTTCAGATGCCGACATGGCCATCAGCAGCTGGTTATACATCTGCCCAAGGCGGGATATTGGTTCCCAGAACATTCCGATATAGAAAGCAAATGACACAAACGTACCTGTTGAAATACCACCGTTCGCTTCACCAAGCAGAATAAGGTAAGCCCCATATGATATGAGAATAATCGTTCCAATTGCATTACTCATTTCAACAAATGGACGGAACATAGCGCTTTTCTTTGTAGCCATACGCCAGCTCGTAAAATTATCGGTGTTAACCCCATCAAAATATTCCTCATTCTCTTTTCCTGGGAAAATGATTGGGTGATGCGAATGCCCTGTATACTTTCATTCAGGTGGGAGTTCAGCCGAGACTGCTGAATTCGTACATTCTGCCATGAGCGGCGGATATTCCGTCTGAGCTTAGTTGAAATATAGAACATGATTGGCAGTATAACCAATATCGCCAGTGCCAGTTTCGGACTTAGTGCAAATAAAATAGCAACCATTCCTGTAAGCATGACAATATCCATTAACAGATTAATAATTCCGTTTGTAAACAATTCCTGCAGCGAGTTCGTATCATTCATAATCCGAACGATAATCGATCCGCCTGAACGTGAGTCAAAAAATCGGTGTGACAGCCGTTGGATATGAGAAAATAGGTGCTGCCGCAAATCATAAATAACATTTTGTCCGAGAATGTTGACCCACTTTATGCGAAAAATATTCCCAACATAGCTGAGCAGATATAACAGACCGATGCCGATAACGAGATAAGTTAACATCGTCATATCTTCATTGGCGATTACTGTATCAATAGCAACTTTACCGATCAGGATTGGTACAATTAGGCGTACGGCAGTTGAAATAAGCATTGCTATAATGGAACCAGGCAGATACGTCTTGGAATATGGTTTCAGATAAACAAGTAAACGCCACATTTGCTGCCAGTTAAACGGTTTTTCAACTGCGTGATCAACTGTATAATAAAAACGATTCAGATGACGGTTTTCTTTGGACATTTTTGTTCCCTTTTTCATATGTCTCCCCCCCTTATGTGGCTGTATCCATAATTTGTTCCCGGTCCTGGTACTGAATCCGATAAATCCGTTCATATGGTCCATTGTTGTTCACAAGTTCATTATGTTTGCCGCGTTCTGCCATTTCCCCATTTTCGAGAACAAGTATTTCATCAGCATGCTTTAGCGATGAGATACGATGGGCAATGATGAAGGTGGTCCTTCCTTTCATAACCTCTTTCAATGCCTGTTGAATTTTGAATTCTGTTTCCATATCAACAGCTGAAGTCGCATCATCAAGCACTAAAATACTTGGGTTAATACATATTGCCCGGGCAATCGCGATACGCTGTTTTTGACCGCCGGATAACCCCATTCCACGTTCACCAAGCATCGTATCATATCCATTTGGCATCTCCATGATAAAATCGTGCGCCTGTGCCCGCTTGGCAGCATCGATAATCTGTTCTTCCGGTATTTGGGGGTTTCCATAACGGATATTTTCCCTAATGGTAGTGGAGAACAGAAATGATTCCTGCAAAACAAACCCGATATGCTGACGGAGTGTTTTCAGTTTGTAAGCATCCACCGGTCTCCCGTCAACGAGCACTTCGCCTTTTTCTGGTTCATAAAAACGGGTAATCAGTTGTGTAATACTTGTTTTCCCGGACCCCGTTGAACCGATTAGACCAATGATTTTCCCAGGAGGTGCGTCAAATGTTATGTTTGAAAGTGCCGTATCATCGTCTTTTATATATGTCAGCGTGACATCATTGAAGGTGACATGCCCTTTGATTGGGGTATCAATGGCACCATCTTTCTCCACAATATCTTCTTTTGCCTCCAATATTTCCAGCAGCCGTTCACCGGAGGCTTTAGCCTGTGAAAACTGATTGACGACAAAGCCAAGGTTCATAAGTGGTCCCATGATATACCAGACAAGACTGAAAAAAGCTACAAGTTCGCCAAGGTTAAGGTTACCGTTCATTACCAGATAGCCGCCATAAGCTAACAGTAGTACCGCACATGCATTCCCGATGAATTCCATCACCGGCATATATTTTGACCATATATTTGCTGTAAATAAATAATTTTGCCGGTAATTATCATTGCTGTCAGAAAATCTGCCTATTTCAAAGTCCTCTCTTGATAACGATTTTACGGTATTCATTCCGCTGATATTTTCCTGTACACGTGTATTTAGTCTGCCAAATGATTTTCGGATTCCTCTGAAGGCGGGATGGACCCGTTTGTCGAACATAAACACAACCACCGCTAAAAATGGCATAGACGCCATCGTTATCAATGCAAGAGGAATAGAATAATAAAACATAACCCCTAAACTGATTACAATAAGCAGGGTTATTCGTATGAGTTCCGAAAAACCAAAAGACAGGAAATTCCGGAACATTTCCACGTCCGTCGTCAGCCGGGACATAATATCACCCGTTCTGGCATTGTCATAATACTTGAACGACAATACTTGCAGCTTTTCGTACAGAGCTTCACGCACCTTGTAAACAGAAGTTATCCCAAACAGGTCTCCCATATATTGATGGAAAAATGTTGCAGTTGCCTTCGCAAGCATAATAAGAAAGAATCCGGCCGCAATGTATGGAATTAATGGATACCGGTCCTTTAGTACAACCTCATCGATTGTTAACTGTAAAACAATTGGGTAAACAACTGTAATGGCCACTACAAAAAGCAAGGAAAATAATGAAGCAATTAAGTACTTTTTGTATGGCCAATAAAACTGCTTTAATTTTTCTAACGTATTCAATGCTATCCCTCCCCGATGACATTTCATAATATCTAATATAACGGGTTCCGAAGTAAAATTCCATACTTTTGCGTAATTTTTAAAACTTTTTTAATTAATAAATTATAAATGCTTGGACAACAATATTAAATGTAAGAGCGGCTAATTCTGGGGACGTGCACTCATATCCCTGATAAGCTACCGTGCCCTCGAACCCGTCCTAGTTCAGGCGCTCAGACCCAACTTTTGCAATAAATAAACAGCAGGAAAATTGGTTGCGCATTTCCCTGCTGTTCACCGTTATTTTAGCCAAGACAAAAGTTATTCGCTCATCTTATTATTGGTTTCATCAAGAACCCGGTTGATCCGTTTGGTGAGCATTTTCATTCCTGCCCCGCCGCTTTGACGATGCCGCAGTCTACCGCTTACATCAAAGATATAGTATGCCGGTACGTACTTAATAGCAAATGCATTGGTCAAGGTATGCTCGTTGTCAACAAAAGTCGGCTGTGTGATATCGTGTTCTGCAGCTGTTTTCTTGACCGCGTCGAGATCCTGGTCTTTCTCTGAACGCGGCATATGGACACTGATTATGTTTAAATCCTGTTTATATCCATCTCGAAATTCATTTAGTTTCGGCATTGCATCTTTACACATATCACAGCTAATAGACCAGAAGTGGATCAGTGTTGGTTTTTCACCGATTAAATCGGCACGCGAAACTGGTTTGCTATTCAGCCATTTAGATGCACCTGTTAGTTCCGGCATCTGTTCGCGCAGTTTCATCTTCTTCCCTCCTGTCAGGCAGAGATCGGAACACCATGCAACGCATTTACGAGTGGCCGACACGGTGCCATCCTGCCTCCGTTTCCCTTCCATTCCTTTATATGATAAGCTGCTAATCCATGCGACTGCTTCTGACTATTTTCCGCAAACAGCCCATTTTTCACTCGGGCTGTAACAGGTAGGTACAGGTACCATCAAAGGGTTTCCTGCTTTGGAATGAACCAGTAA
>BBCA01000022.1 GCA_001311805.1 Lentibacillus juripiscarius JCM 12147
TCTTTGGTTTCGCGCGACTTTCGGGCCGGGCCGCGCGACTTTTGGGCCGAGGCGCGCGAGTTTTTCGGTTTTCGCGCGACTTTTGGGCCGAGACGCGCGAGTTTCTTGGTTTTCGCGCGACTTTTGGCGGGCGTCGCTCGATTTGGCTCCGCTCTCGCTCGTTTTGGCACTGCTCTCGCTCGATTCAACGCTAAATCACTCCATTCGGACCCGAACCCAACCCGGGACAAGGAACCCGTCCCCGACCCAACAAAAAAAAAAACGTTCCCTCCGGCTAGTGAGGGAACGTTTTTCTATAAATCTTATTTCGTGCATAGTTTTTCGAGCATGTCTGCTGTCATTTTGTCGAGATCATATTCTGCCTGGAAGCCCCATTCTTTGGCGGCTGCTGTGGAATCGAGGTTGTCTGGCCAGCTTTCGGCAATTCGCTGGCGGACTGGATCCACATCGTAATCTAGCGTAAAGTCTGGTATATGCTTTTGGATAGCTTTTTCAAAATCCTCCGGTGCTGCGGATACGGAAGAAATATTATAGGCGTTCCGGTACACGAGCTTGTCCGGATCTGCCTCCATCAGCTTGATAATTGCCTGCAATGCATCCGGCATGTACATCATATCCATGTAAGTGCCGGCATCGATATACGACGTGTACTGCCGGTTGCGGACTGCTTCATAATAAATTTCAACGGCGTAATCGGTCGTTCCTCCGCCGGGTGGTGTTTCATAGGAAATGAGCCCCGGATACCGGACACCGCGGGTATCCACCCCATAACGGTAGTAGTAATAATCACACAATAATTCACCGGCAACCTTATTCACACCATACATCGTCGTTGGGCGCATGATGGTTTCCTGTGGTGTTCCTTTTTTCGGGGTGGTTGGACCAAATGCGCCGATGGAACTTGGTGTGAAAAATTGCAGATTAAGCTCTCTGGCAACTTCCAGCGCATTCATCAGCCCACCCATATTCAAATCCCAAGCGAGCTTCGGATTCGCTTCGGCTTTGGCTGATAACAGCGCGGCCAGGTGCATAATCGTGTCGACATTATGTTTTCCGCTGCATCATATAATGCTTTTCCATCCGTGACATCAAGCGTTTCAAACGGGCCTTCTTCCGCCTGCCCTTCCCGGATGTCTGATGCAATGATGTTCGCTGTTCCGTATTGCTGACGTAATGTTGTAACCAGCTCAGATCCAATTTGTCCCCGAGCTCCTGTAACAAGTATTTTCTTCATAACGTTTCCCCTTACTGTTTCTTCCGCTGCAAATTCTATCTGATGTCTCTGTTTAAAGGTTGTTCAAAAAGTCCGGTAAAATGACACTTCGATGGAGGACCTTCGACTAAATACCGACACGTCCTGTATCGAACGTCGAAGTCACCACATGCTTTGGAAGTCCGCTACTCAGGAGCTACGCTGCCACGAACTTATCAGGCACCCGTTCGCTGAAAAACAGCGGACACCGGCTTCTTTAACTTATATAACGCCCAATTCTTTACCAATCTTTTCATAAACGGCTAATGCTTCATCGAGCATTTCCTTCGTGTGGGCAGCTGTCGGCATGTTGCGCACACGGCCTGTTCCACGCGGCACGGTTGGGAATACAATGGATTTGGCGTAAACTCCCTCTTCATTCAGCCGCTTACTAAATTGCTGTGTCGCGTTTTCGTCGCCGATAATGCATGGCGTGATCGGTGTTTCACTGTCTCCGATATCGAAGCCGAGCTTTCTCAGCCCGTCCTTCAGATAGTTGCTGTTTTCCCATAGTTTTTCATTCAAATCAGTGGATTCCATCAGCAATTCGACTGCTTTCGTGCTTGCTGCAGCGTCTGCTGGTGATACTGCTGTCGAGAACAGGAATGGCCGTGAGCGGACTTTCAGCCAGTCAATCAATTCCGCTTTGCCGGCAACATACCCGCCAATAACGCCGATCGCCTTGGAAAGAGTGCCCATCTGGAAATCCACCTTATCCTGAGGCCAAAATGCTTGACCGTACCGGCCCCTTTACCAAGCACACCGGAGCCATGCGCGTCATCCACATACGTGATCAGGTCAAATTCCTCGGCAATACCGACAATTTGCGGCAGTTTGGCAATATCGCCATCCATGGAAAAGACCCCATCGGTAATGACCATAATTTTATTATATTGGCCGGACTCGACCGCTTTCCTTGCTTTTTCACGCAAATCATCCATATCCGAGTGCTCGAACGGAATAATTTTTGCTTTGGACAAGCGACAGCCATCAATGATGGATGCATGATTCAGTGCATCGGACAGAATAGCGTCATTTTTATCCATCACCGCCGAAATTGCAGCCATATTGCAATTGAAGCCGGACTGATAAGATATGACGGCCTCGGTCCCTTTAAATTCTGCCAGCTTCTTCTCCAGTTCCAGGTGCAGATCCAATGTTCCATTAATCGTGCGGACCGCGCCGGCACCAACCCCATGCGAGTCAACCGCATCTTTGGCGACTTCTTTCAGGCGTTCATCGGTTGCCAGGCCAAGATAGTTGTTGGACGAGAGATTAATCAGTTTTTTCCCGTCAATCGTTATCTCCGGCCCATTTGCTCCCTCGAGCGGGTCAATTTCATTATAGAGCCCTTTTTCCTTTAAATCTGCAATGGTTTCATCCAAAAAGGTTTGCAATGCGTTGCTCGACATTCAATTATCCTCCTTTTATGTAAACACATTCCCTATTCCGTACAAAAATTTTCATGCCACACTGTAAAGTTTAACACAAATAGAAACCGTTCGGAACTCCCATACTATGGCTGCGCATTTACGCCGGCAGTCCATCTATTGATAAGGACACCCACTACCAGCACAGAGGCTGCCGTCACAGCGATATACAGGCCTGCTGTTGGGTAACTGACTAATTCTCCCCGGTAGCTCTGGGTTACTTCCAGACTGTACAAAACCAGAAACACAGCAGCCGAAATCGATGAGGCTAAACTGAGAAAGCCAGTTTTTTTCCGAAACAGGACGGCACAGATGGGGAAGGCAAACAAGATGAGGACGAGATATCCCCGATGTGTGAAACCACTAACATCGCCTTGAAAAGTCACATACGCCCATGGGTAAAACAAAGAGATCGCATAGGTAGCCGCTGCAGCGTAGATGAGTGAATCACCAATCTTCCAGTTACTTAACATACGCAACCCTTCCCTCCATTAACTATTTTGTAACATTTACCTGTCAGTTTGTCACAAAATAGGTGGTGCATTCGGGTCTTTTTACTATACTGGAGAAGAGAATAAAAAGCGAGGGTGGCAGCGTGAGAAAAATCTTAATGGCGGTATTTTTGATGTTGATTCTCGGCTTCGGCATGATTGGTATGACTCAGACAATTAATGATTCAAACGATATGGTGGAAAAGAAAGATGATGGTGAGCGAAAAGCGGTTATCGCCCAATAGTGCGATTGTTGTCCAGTTATGCAGCACCATCAAAAATAAAGTGACCCTTGTTCAATCGGCAAGGGTCACTTTTTGATTTCCTATTTACTAACAATCGTTACGTCAACATTGCGGACGCCCCAGTTATTAGCCTCTTCCTTCGTTGGGACGTGGACATCAATTTTGTTGCCCTGGATGGCACCGCCAATGTCAGCAGCGGTTGCATAGCCATAACCTTCCACATATACTTCCGATCCTATGGGAATAACGTTCGGATCAACGGCGATCACTTTAGCGTTCGGATTGGCATTCAAGTTCACTCCCGTAGATGTGACACCGGAGCATCCTTCACAATCAGCTGTATAAGCTGTAGCTGATACGGAAACTGTTTTGCCTTCCGGATTATCCTTGGATGGCTGTTCCTTGCTGCTTTTTGTTTCAGCTTTTGCAGTCTGTTTGGTCTCAGTCTGTTTCGTTTTCGTCTGTTGCTGCTCTGCTCCCTCGTTGTTCTCCGAAGCGGAAGCAGCCTTATTTCCATTAGCATTAGCGTCTTTAATGTCAAGTTTTTTGTCCAATCACAATCAAATCTGATTCCAGTTCATTCCACTTCTTCAAATCGTCAGTCGAAACGCCATATGCTTCGCCGATACTGATTAATGTATCGCCGTGCTGCACCCGATATGTCTCATGCAGGTTCAGCTCTTGCTTTGGCTGAATGGTCGTTGTGTTCAATTCATTTATTTCAACTAGTTTTTCCACGGTTGTATTATTTTCCTTTGCTATATCCCAAAGGCTGTCCCCTTTTTCGACGGTATATTCTTCTGCCGATACACTGGTCAGTGCTGCGCCGGCCATAAAGACACCCGCAACAATCGAAGCTGCCAGTTTCTTCATAAGGTAGTCCCTCCTTTGATTTCTGCATTGCCCATACTACCACAGCCCCAAAGGCTATGCAGTTACAGGTCAATTAAAAGTCCATTACAAGGATTACCAGACTACCGAAGAAATATTACAATTTTAATAGATTGATTGCAAAAAAAGCTTTCATTGTATTTGTAAGGGGTTTATTGACATAATTGTAACCCGGTGAAACAATCTGTTGATAACAAAAAGAGAAGATGCCTTTTTAACAGGCATCTTCTCTTTTTTTAAACCTATGACTTACTCGGCTGTAACTGGTTTTTCCTGTGTGACGCCAAGTTCGTACAAGTACGTATCACCAGTTGACATGTCATCAGCATGCAAGTCGTAATTGACAACACGATTGTTTACCGGAACGATTAATGAACGATACAATGTCGGGAATACCGGTACTTCATCAACCATCAGTTCCTGCCATTCATTGTAAATTTCCTGGCGTACTTCCTGATCAAACGCCTTCTCTGAAACACCTTTTTCCAGAAGTTTATCGTTCTCCTCGCTTGCGTAGCGGGAGAAGTTAAACAATGCTTTGCGGCCATAAAGACTAGTTGGGTCAACATCATAACCGACACTCCATGCCCCTTGGTAGATGTCAACATTCGGGTCATCGTTACCACTCTGGCCTACTTTATCGTAGAACGTATTAAATTCTAGCAAGCGTCCATTTACCAACTCGACATTAAGCCCAACGTTTTTCCAGGCCTGAATATAATAGTTTGCGATTGGCTCAGCCACGTCACCGCCTGACATTGAAGCGAAATTAATGGTTAATTCCTCACCGTCAGGGTTTTCACGAACCCCATCGCCGTTGACATCTTCATAGCCGGCTTCATCCAACAGTTGTTTGGCCTTCTCCGGATCATATTCCCGACCTGGATTGCTTTCATCATGATAGGCAGGATGGGATGGTGGTATCAACGTCGTACCATTCCAGCGAAGCCCATTATAGAACTTCTTCCCTACTTCCTCATTGTTAACTGCATGCCACATCGCTTGGCGAAGTTTTTTATTCGCCATTTTGGCATCCGGATCAGGTTTTACCTGTTTGTTTTCTTTGTCCCATGTACCTAGCTTAAAGCCAATATACGTGTAGGCAAGGTCAGTCTTGCCAATATACTCCACATTGGATAAGTCAGCATTTTCCGGATACTGATCCGTTGGGAACTTACTTACCAAGTCGACCTCTCCGCTTTCCATTGCCTGAACAACCGTATTTGGATTAATAACTTTTATGACAACTTCGTCCAGGTTTGGTTCCCCGCGCCAGTAGTCTTCATTTGCCTTCAATACAACAGACTCACCAGGAACAATACTGTCCACTTTATACGGACCGAATCCGATTGGGTTTTTCCGTACTTCCGGTGATTCGGCAATTTCAGTTATCTTCATATCTTCGAAGATATGCTTTGCCATTGGATAAATCCAAACGCCACCGGTTAAGAGTGACGGTGTAGCCTTTTTGTATGTGATTTTTAATGTTTTTCATCGACTACTTCAATTCCAGAAATGGAATCCGCTTCACCATTATGGTATGCTTCCATTCCCTCGATATTCCGGAAACTTGCTTTATAACGCGGACCATTATAATCCGGGTGTCCGATTACTTCATGTGCAAACGCCCAGTCTTCCGCTGTAACCGGCTCGCCATCATGCCAATTCACACCATCCCTAATGGTAAACGTAAATGTCCGGTTATCATCACTTACTTCATAAGTTGCAGCGCCATCATTTGTCATCGTATAGTTTTCGTCATACGTTAGCAGTCCCTCATCAAACCATTGAAGTACTTGTGCATCAGGATTCCCATCATAGAAGTTCCAGTTCAATGTACCTTCAAAAGCAGTGTCCGATACCAGGCCAAACGTTATTGAACCACCATCAATTGGTTCGCCGTCATTTGAGACTGTTGCACTAAAATCTTCTATTGAGTACAATTTGTCTTCTGACGCTTCTGCTTTTCCACCATCATCCGAACCTTCTTCTGTACCTTCACCGGAATCTGACTTATCTTCACTGCCGTCAGATCCGCCGCTGCATGCTGCCAATGCAAACAGCAACACTAAAAACAGTGCGAATAAAGCCTTCGAAACATTAGACTTTCCCATTCATTAGACCCTCCCCTTAAATTAATTTCTGTGACTTTCTGCCCTGTCAGTCAGCCTACCGTACGGGCAATTATATACTCAACACCAGTCCCGGCCTCAGGATTGGTGCAAGTATCCTGATCAAGCATCAGCCTTTCGCAGCTCCAAGCATTCCCCCCTTCAATCAGCCTCTTCTTTGTCTTGCGTCGGTTGCCCGTTTGAGTGCCTGACCGACGTTATTTACTGCAAGCATAAGTACAAATATCATGACGGATGCCGGTACCCAGATCCACCATCTTTGTTCCAGTGTCTGTGGATTTGTTGCATAACTGACAAGTGTTCCCAGACTTGGTGTACTTTCAGGAAATCCAAACCCTAAAAAGGAAAGGCCGGATTCCAATCCAATGTTTGCTGCCAAATTCAGTGTCATCGTTACGATAATCAACGAACTTAAATTGGGAAGAACTTGTGTAAACATGATCTTTAAATTAGAAGACCCTAGCGTTTTTCGACGCCTGTGCATAGTCCAGTTCCCTTTCCTGCAATGCCTTCGACCGGATTAGCCTGGCAATTCCCATCCATAAAAAGGCGGCCATAATCAGTGAGAATGAAACAACACCATATTTCGGAACGATCGCAACAAATACAATGACAACCATGATAAATGGCAGAATCAAAAAGAAGTCAAGAATACGCATCATAATGTTATCTACGTGTCCACCAAAGTAACCGGATACCAGACCATAGATAACACCAACTATTCCGGTTATCAGTGTAACGAGAATCGCTACTGATAGTGAATTCCGCGTTCCAATTATCAGCTGTCCAAAAATATCCCGGCCACCGTAGTCTGTACCAAGTATAAATTCTTCTGACGGTGGTTCGTGGATAGCAAACAAGTCTACCTTTACAATCTCTTCCTTATTCAGGATAATAGATGTTCCGTATACGAAAACCACAACTGCTACCAAAAGAATCAAGGATACTAGGGCAACTTTGTCCCGGCCAATTTCCCGCCAGAGGATGCGCAATCCGGATGGACTTTCACTTGCTTCGGAATTCAGTTCAGACTGATTTACATTCTCTTGTTCGTTTTTCTTTTCCATATTCCATCACCTCAGAGTCTATCTGATTTCCTATTTAATACGAATACGAGGATCTATGAGACTTAATATGATGTCTGAAATCAATGCCCCAATAACAGCTGCTGCTCCAAATATGAGAACAACTGATGTAACGACGGTGTAGTCACGCAAAAGAATCGATTGGATAAATAAATCGCCCATGCCGGGGTATCCAAAAATGCGTTCAACAAATACCGTTCCACCGATTAAACCGGTAATTTCAAAACCGAAAAAAGCAGCAATCGGCAGTAAGGAGTTTCGGAATATATGACGATTATAGACCCTTGATTCAGAAGCACCTTTGGCTCTTGCCGTAATAATGAAGTCTCTTTGTTTTGTATCAATAATTTCACTTCGCAAATACTGTACCGTATTGACCGTTGTAATCAGCCCCAGTGAAATGGCAGGAAGTAGTAAATGATTAATTTTGCTCATCACGTAATTAAATGTTCCCGGCTCCGTACCAGGTGCAACACTGCCGCTAGTTGGAAACCATCCTAATTGATAGCCGAAAATCCACAGCATAACCAATGCGAAAATAAAGATTGGTGTCGCAAACCCGATGTAGGTGTAACCGGTTATTGTGCTATCCAGTAGACTATCGTTAAACCTTCCGCTCGTAATCCCCAGGGGAATGGCAATTAAATACGTAATGATTAATGTTGCCACACCAAGCCAAAATGAATTTACCATCCGCTGCCAAATCAACTCCGAAGCTGGCATTTTAAACTGGAATGACTGACCAAGATCACCCTGTACAGCTCCAGTTACCCAATCTGTATATTTTATATACCATGGGTCATTCAGCCCCAGTTCTTCCCGTCTATCCTGCATTTCCTGTGGATCCAAGTCTGGATTTATTTGACCTGTTAAAGCATCACCGGGCATTGCCTGGGCCATCAGGAACACTAGTAAACTTAACAAAAGTATTTGCGGAATCATTATGAGAATTCGCCGTACAGTAAATTTCCACATATGCGTCAACCTTTCTCCGGTAGTGCTACTAGATGTGTGTCAGATATTGGTTTCAGGTCGTAGGCTAAACCGTCATTGCCAAAGTAATCGTCATAGGACGCATCATATTCTTTCTGCACTTCCTGACGGTGACTGATTAAGTCTTTCCGGTTTTCTGGGTTAATGTCCGGAATGGCAGCGACAAGACGTTGTATAGATGTGCTGCGGGTTTTGGAAAATATCGTCTACTGTTCCCTCTTCCACATACCGGCCATTGTACATAATGCCGATATCATCGCACATATGCCTGATAACACCAAGGTCATGTCCGATAAAAATATACGTCAATTCCAGTTCTTCCTGAATGTCTTTCATAAAATTTAGAACTTGCGCCTGTACAGATACGTCGAGAGCTGACACCGGCTCATCTGCAATGATCAGTTTCGGTTTCAGGGCGATTGCTCTAGCAACTCCAATCCGCTGACGCTGCCCCCCCGAGAATTGGTGTGGATATTTTACGATGCCTTCCGGGCTTAAACCGACCATCGCCATCAATTCCTGAACGCGTTTTTTCTCTTCCTGGTTGGATAGTTTTTCATAGTTTCGCAATGGTTCAGCAATGATATCGCGCACCCGTTTTTTCGGGTTTAATGACGAGTAGGGATCCTGGAAAATCATCTGAATTTCTTTCCGAATATCCAAATTCGTCTTTTTTCAAATTTGTTATATCGTAACCGTCGTAAGTGATTTTCCCTGCTGTCGGTTTATTTAGTCCAATAATGCCCGGCCTGTTGTCGTTTTACCGGATCCTGACTCTCCAACAAGGCCATATGTTTTGCCTTTTTCAAGAGAAAAGGATACCCCGTCGACAGCTTTGATATGGTCAACCGTTCTACCAAATATACCGCCTTTGACCGGAAAATGAACTTTGAGGTCTTCTACTTCAAGAAACGCCATGATGCTGATCCTCCTCTTTCTCATCCGGGAAGAAAAATTCCTTATAACATGTGCACCGTACGAAATGGCCAGGGCTTATTTCGTGCAGTTTCGGATTTTCTTCGTGAGCTGATTCGTCTATCCATGGAATTCTGGAGCGAAAACGACAGCCTGTACGCGGCAGTTTTTGCAGTGATGGTACTATCCCCTGAATAACATGGAGTTTCGAGCCCACCGATTCGGCATTCGGAACAGAACTCAGCAGCGAACGTGTATACGGATGCTGTGGATTTCCGAAAAGTGAATGAACATCGGCCACTTCAACGATTTGCCCCGCATACATGACCGCCACTCGATCGGCCATTTCCGCCACAACACCTAAATCATGTGTGATGAGGATAATTCCGGCGTTCATATCCTCTTTCAGTTCATTCAGCAAATCCAGAATCTGGGACTGTATTGTTGCATCCAGTGCTGTGGTAGGTTCATCCGCTATGAGTACTTCCGGATCATTGGCTATCGCAATCGCAATCACTACACGCTGGCGCATGCCTCCGGACAATTCATGTGGAAATTGCTCATATACTTGTTCAGGCCTGGCAATCCCCACCTTTTCGAGCAACGATATCGCCTTTGCCTTGCGTTTTGTTTTCGATAACGTCTTATTATGTAAAAGCAGTACCTCTCCAATCTGATCCCCGATCTCCATCAAGGGGTTTAATGCGGTCAACGGATCCTGGAAAATCATGCTCATTTCGTCGCCGCGCAGTTTGTTGATTTGCCCTTTGGAATACTCGGTTATATCCTCCCCTTTGTATAAAATATCTCCTTCTATTTTTGCCCTATTGTGCAGCCGCATCAGCGAAAAGGCCAGGGCACTTTTCCCGCAGCCGGACTCCCCGACGATGGCAAGCACTTCATTTTCGTTGACTGTCAAAGATACATCGTCAACCGCTGCATAATAATCATCTTCAATCCGGAATGATGTTTTCAGGTTTTTAATCTCCAGTAATTTTTCGTCCATGCTATCACCCTATTGAAAGTAAGTTTTATCTTCCATTCCAGTGCTTTCTCTTCCAACACACTTTTTAAAGATTGAAAAATTGCTAGTAAAAAATAAGGAAGCTTAGCTGTAATAAAACTGTAATATAAAATCAATTTGTTAAAGTATATATTATTTTCAGATATTTTAACAAGTGCTTTTTGTTTTTCTTTGTAATTTTTTACTACTTTCTATAGATAAAAAAGGCCGACCAGACTAATTCCGGCCGAGCTTTTTCAGTCTCATTATTAAGTCGTATTCTGACTTAGTTTAGCTTTGCACTGCCTCCCGTGCTTTGTGTTCATCATTGTAGTTCTCATTGTACAGGTGGCAGGCAACCCAGTGATCTTTCGTATATTCCTGCCATTCCGGTTCTACTTTTGCACAGACGTCCATTGCCAGCGGACACCTTGTGCGGAAACGGCAGCCGGTTGGTGGGGCGATCGGGCTTGGGACGTCTCCTTCAATGACAATGCGTTCCCGCGAACGTTCCACTTCCGGGTCGGAAATAGGAATAGCGCTCAATAAGGCTTGCGTATACGGGTGGAGTGGCTCATGGTATAAATCATCACTTGAGGCCACTTCTGCCATCTTGCCCAAGTACATAACACCTACTCTGTCACTAATATGCTTCACCATGGAAAGGTCGTGGGCAATAAACAGGTAGGTTAGACCACGCTCTTCCTGTAATTTCTTCAGCAGATTAACGACCTGTGCCTGAATCGATACGTCCAGTGCAGAAATAGGCTCATCTGCAACGATAAACTCCGGATCAACAGCAAGTGCACGGGCAATGCCAATACGTTGGCGCTGGCCGCCACTGAACTCGTGTGGGTAACGGTTGCCGTGTTCCTGGTTCAGACCAACCGTTTCCAATAGTTCGTTGACACGTTTCAGTCGTTCCTGTTTCGACTTGGCCAGGCCATGGATGTCGATTCCTTCAGCAATAATGTCTTTTACAGTCATTCTAGGGTTCAGGGATGCATACGGGTCCTGAAAAATCATTTGCATGCTGCGGTTAAATTTCTTCAGTTCCTTGCTTGATTTCTTTCCGTGTACATCGTCCCCCTGAAAATCAACTTCTCCATTGCTAGCCTCATAGAGTCTGAGTATCGTCCGTCCGGCTGTCGATTTTCCGCACCCGGACTCACCAACAAGCCCGAATGTCTCGCCTCTGTATATGTCAAAACTAATACCGTCAACGGCTTTCAGCGCCGTCTTGCTGTCCATCGGGAAATGCTTTTTCAAATCTTTTATTTCAAGTAATTTTTTCACGTTGTTCAGTCATTTACTTTCGAACCTCCTACGATTGCAGATTCGGGTGGTTCTACATCTGGCGCACGCTCATCCAGCAGCCAGCATGCCGTCTTTTGTGTCTCGGATAATTCCACATATTCTGGCATGTGATTTTCACACACTTTCATAGCATATGGGCAACGCGCAGCAAAAGGACAACCTTTTGGCGGATCGAGCAAATCCGGTGGTGTACCAGGGATTGCCTGCAGTTCCTCGTCGCCACCTTCGAGTTTCGGCATCGAACCAAGGAGTCCCCATGTGTATGGGTGACGCGCATTGTAGAAAAGCTCATCAACAGAGCCTGTTTCGACAATTTTCCCGCCGTACATGACCGCAACACGGTCGGCGGCATTGGCCACAACCCCCAAATCGTGGGTGATCAGTATAATAGCGGTACCAGTCCGTTCTTTCAGATCCCGCATCAAGTCCAGGATTTGTGCCTGAATGGTCACATCCAGTGCAGTAGTCGGCTCATCGGCAATAAGAATTTTCGGGTTGCACGCCAGCGCAATGGCAATCATCGCCCGCTGACGCATCCCACCAGAGTACTGGTGCGGATACTGGGTGATTCTTGTTTCCGGATTAGGAATTCCGACAAGCTTCAGCAGTTCGACACCACGTTCATGCGCCTCTTTTTTGTCATGCCCTGGTGTTTAATCAAGCTTTC
This sequence comes from Lentibacillus juripiscarius JCM 12147, assembly GCA_001311805.1. The sequence continues at coordinate 12,422 of BBCA01000022.1, forward strand.
GGAGATTTGTTTTCCAACCGTCATGGTCGGATTCAAGGACGTCATCGGATCTTGGAATATCATGCTAATTTCCTGACCACGTATGCTTTCCATCTGTTTATCCGACTTTTGAATAATATCTTCTCCGTCAAATTTAATCGATCCGCCAGCAAATTTTCCCGGCGGCATTTGAATCAGGCGCATCAATGATTGAGCTGTAACACTTTTGCCGGATCCGGATTCACCGACAATGGCCAGTGTTTCTTTTTCGCTCAGTTCAAAATTGACATCGCGAACAGCCTTCACATCACCGCCAAACGTATCAAACGAAACGGAAAGATTATTAACTTCCAATATTTTCTTCATTTTCTATCCTCCCATTATTTACGTTCTTTCGGATCCAGCGCGTCACGCATTCCATCACCAATAACGTTAAAAGCAAGCATGGTCAGTACGATAAAGAATGATGGGAAAAAGAGCTGATACGGCTGGTATTGGAGATAAGGCAGGGCCGCATCTGACATCGTACCCCAGCTGGCAAGTGGAGCCGGGACTCCTAGCCCCAAATAGCTCAGAAATGCTTCTGTAAAAATGGCGTTTGGAATCGTTAATGTCAGGGTAACTAGAATAGGGCCCATTGTGTTCGGTACCAAGTGCCTGAGCAACAGCCTGCCCTTTCCTGCACCCAATGATTGCGCAGCCATGACATACTCCTCATTACGTAGTTGCATGACCTGTCCGCGTACAATCCTAGCCATATTGATCCAGCCTGTAATGGTCATCGCCAGAATCATTGTCCACAGACCCTGCGGCATAACGACCATCAGCAAGATAACAACAAGCAGATATGGAACACCGTACAGAATGTCAGCAATACGCATCATGTATTCATCGACTTTCCCTCCAAAGAAACCAGCAGTTGCACCCCAAATGACACCAATGATCAAATCAAGGAATGCAGCGGCAAGTCCAATGAATAGAGAAATCTTCGCACCATACCATGTTCGTGCAAATATATCCCTTCCCAGTTGATCCGTCCCGAACCAGTGATCAGCGGACGGGGGCTGGTTGGCATTAATCAGGTCATTGGAAAAGTAATTATAGCCGGAAATCGGCCCGCCAATAAACGACATGATTCCCAACAGGATAATAACCCCAACCCCGAACAGTGCCAGCTTGTTCTTTCTAAAACGGCGCCAGGCATCTTTCCAGAAGGACGTGCTTTCACTGGCAATTTTTCTCAGCCTCGGCTTCACTATATTCGATTGGTTCAAAGTCTGACGGCTTCAAGTTTAACTGTGCCATTATTTGCTTCCCCCTTTATTGGTAACCTTAATTCGAGGGTCAATCAGTCCATAAATTAAGTCGACTATTAAGATAGACACCAGCAAAAGGACACTGAAGAAAACAGTTGTACCCATAATGACGGTATAGTCCCGGTTTGTAATACTTTGGACAAATTCATTACCTAATCCGGGAATAGCAAAAATCTTTTCAATGACAAAACTTCCGGTCAAAATAGCGACGACTAATGGCCCTAAATACGATACAACCGGCATAATCGCATTCCGGAGTGCGTGCTTATAGGTTACAACACGGTCACTGAGTCCTTTTGATTTGGCCGTTTTAATATAGTCTGAGCTCAAGACTTCCAGCATGCTCGAACGCATCAGCCTGGCGATGAATGCAAGCGGTGTTGTTGCAAGCGCCACCGCAGGAAGTATGGTGTGTACAAATGAATCGAACCGGGCGACCGGTAATGCGTCCATTTGAATGGCAAACACATACTGCAAGAGAGCTGCCATAATAAAGTTTGGCACTGAAATACCAAGTACAGCAACCACCATCGCCGTATAATCTCCAAACTTATTATGCTTCAAGGCTGCAAACACACCGAGAAGAACTCCTATCGATAGCGCAATAAAGATAGACTCGAGCCCCAATACAAGTGAATAAGGGAAACTCCGATTAATGATATCATTGACCGACTGAGCGGGATATTTGAATGATGGTCCAAAGTCCCACGTCGCAACGTCTTTTAAATAATCAAAATATTGTACATATATTGGCTCATCCAATCCATATTGTTCGTTCAATTGTTTTTCAATCTCTGGTGGTATCTGTCTTTCAGCAGTAAACGGACCGCCCGGAGCAGCCTGCATTAATAGAAACGTAATCGTAACGATAAAAATAGGGATATAACGATAAAACCCAAACGTTTCAATAGATACTTTGCCAAAGCGTAACACCTCACCTTTCTTTTCTTTGTTTTCCTATTGCTTTGCAGTCTGTTCAACCATACATAGCAATTTGTTGTTTTGATTATCATAAGATTAAAAATATTGGCTATTCTACATGAAAAGAAGGGGTGAAAGAATCACCCCTTAACAGTTCACTATCTCCATCAAACTAAAAGAGGTTGTCCTTTTTGAACTCGCACTAATGGTAGTTTGAAAGAAATAGTGAACGGTTGATAACCAACAGTTATAAGACTTAGATATCAAAGGAGTATAATTCTTGGTGTATAAAACGGTCTGATGTTTCTTTTACAGGAAACAGGTATAAGGTATATAGAAACCTATACACCTTATACTGTTTTCATTTGTTGTCCAATTACTAATGTTCGGCAATATAGCCCCACTTAAACTGAATGGTTCCCAGCTTACCAACTGGTACATCCTTCACATAGTCTTTATGGGCATAAACGTTTGTATAGAAGTAGATTGGTGCAAGCGGCATTTCATCCATGAAAAGCTGTTCTGCTTCCCTTAGTAGTTCTTTACGTGCCGCTTCGTCTTTTTCTTGTCTTGCCTTTTCTAGCAGGTTTGCATATTCGTCGTTTTCCCAGTTGGTGTAGTTGTTGCCGCCAACGGTTTCAAAGATTTCCAGGAAGTTGATTGGATCAAGGAAGTCTGCATTCCAGCCCATGCGGCCAACCTGGTAGTTGCCTTGGCTCAGCGAATCGAGGAATACGTTCCACTCTTCGTTATTCAGCTCAACGTCGACACCAAGGTTTTCTTTCCACATATCCTGAACCGCCTGGGCAATCGCACCATGGGCTTCACTTGTGTTATAAGAAAGTTTGACTTTTGGCAATTCGTCGAGACCTAACTCTTCAAGCCCTTTGTCAAGATATTCTTTCGCTTTTTCGACATTGTTGTCTTTAAAGTAGCCGTCTTTGTTTTCTTCCCAAATGGCTGTTGGAACAAGCGCCATGCCAGGCTTTTGTTCACCTTTTGTGATATTTTCGACAATGCCTTTACGGTTAATGGCTAATGTTAGCGCTTTTCGGATATTTTTGTTCGTAAACGGCTCTTTTTCCGTATTAAACGAGTAATAGTACGTGCCAGCCAAAGGTGAAATATTCAGGTTGCCTTCCTGCTTCATTTGCGGGATGGCTGCTAATGGAATCGAATCTAACGGTGAGCCGATCCAATCCAACTCCCCATCATCGTACATTTGCTTGGCCGTGTTTTCATCGTCGACCATTTCCATGGTGATTGTTTCGAGATGTACATTTTCTGCATCCCAGTAATCAGGGTTCTTTTTCAGGACAATTTGATTTTTGTGTTCCCATTTATCCAAAAGGAACGGTCCGTTTGTTACATAGTCTTCGCCGGCTTCAGAAGCCCAATCTTTGTTCTTCTCGGCCACGTTCTGATTGAATGGGTAATACGTATAGAACGCTGTCAGCTCTAGGAAATATGGTGTCGGATTTTTCAGTTCAACAACGAGCGTTTTCTCGTCTTTTACGGTAATGCCGACATCATCCAATGAGCCTTCACCGGTTTTGGCAGCTTCTGCACCTTTGATTGGGTACAGCTGATAAGCATAATCGGTATCAGGGCTGTCCGGATTTAACACCCATTTCCATGAGTCTGCAAACGTCTGTGCTGTGATCGGATCACCATTCGACCATTTCACACCGTCACGGATCGTGAATGTATATGTCTTCTTGTCATCCGAAATCTCAATGTTGCTGGCCATCGCTTCTTGTGGTTCCCCGTCCGGACCGATGCGTGTCAGCCCTTCAAACACTTGACTAAGCACGGCGTTTGATGTTGAGTCGGTTGCCTTTCCAGGGTGCAGGGACGGCGGTTCGGTCTTAATGTTCACCGTCAGCGACTGATCATCCGCCAATGCGGCTTCACCAGTGTCACCGGATCCTTTGTCATCACCCGCATTTTTCCTTCGCTACCACCAGAGTCATCTCCACCACCGCAAGCAGCAAGGAAGACGCTTATAGCGAATACGAGTGTAAGTAGTAATGACCACTTCTTCCAATTCATTCGTTAAAACCCTCCCTAGTAAGTCTAGTTGTCGACTTTTACAGACAATTCACATTGTTGTTGAATTATCTGTTACATAATTATACTATGATTTCTAACAAATTTCACTATCTTTTTATAAAAAAACTATTTGATTTATTTCATAATCTAAATATTTCGTGTTCCTAATTATGTATTCGCTTACATAAAACTAAATAATTCTTTACGCAGCTCTACCTTCAACCTCTTTTAAAAAACCATATAAGACATATAAAAAATCTATATGCCTTATATGGCTCTATTTATTCTACAGCTTTATCGGCTGCTTATTTATTGTTCGGCTATATAGCCCCACTTGAACTGGATAGTGCCCAATTTTCCGACCGTAACGTCTTTGACGTAGTCTTTATGAGCATAAACGTTTGTATAGAAGTAGACTGGTGCAAGCGGCATTTCATCCATGAAAAGCTGCTCTGCTTCACGCAGCAATTCTTTACGTGCTGCTTCATCTTTTTCTTGTCTCGCTTGTTCCAGTAAGCTGGCATATTCATCGCTTTCCCAGTTGGTGTAGTTGTTTCCGCCAACGGTTTCAAAGATTTCCAGGAAGTTGATCGGATCAAGGAAGTCTGCAATCCAGCCCATACGGCCAACCTGATAGTTGCCCTCAGTCATGGAATCAAGGTAAACGTTCCACTCTTCGTTATTCAGCTCAACATCGACACCAAGGTTTTCTTTCCACATGTCCTGAGCTGCTTGGGCGATTGCGCCGTGCGCTTCACTTGTGTTATAGGAAAGCTTAATGGTCGGCAATTCGTCAAGTCCCAGCTCTTCAAGCCCTTTGTCAAGATATTCTTTCGCCTTTTCGATATTGTTATCTTTAAAGTAGCCATCTTTATTTTCTTCCCAAATAGCCGTTGGTACTAGTGCCATTCCAGGCTTTTGCTCACCCTTTGTAATATTTTCGACGATGGCTTTGCGGTTGAGGGACAGCGCGAATGCCTTACGAATATTTTTGTTCGTAAACGGTTCCTTTTCCGTATTAAATGAGTAGTAATACGTACCCGCTTTTGGTGAGATGTTTAAGCTGCCTTCCTGCTTCATTTGCGGAATGGCTGCTAACGGTACTGAATCTAATGGTGAACCAATCCAGTCCAATTCCCCATCATCGTACATTTGCTTGGCCGTATTTTCATCGTCGACCATTTCCATGGTGATTGTTTCGAGATGTACATTTTCTGCATCCCAGTAATCAGGATTCTTTTTCAGGACAATTTGATTTTGTGTTCCCATTTATCCAAGAGGAACGGTCCATTTGATACATAGTCTTCGCCGGCATCAGCAGCCCAGTCTTCGTTCTTCTCGGCCACGTTCTGATTGACTGGATAAAACGTGTAGAACGCCGTCAATTCCAGGAAATATGGTGTCGGATTTTTCAGTTCTACAACGAGCGTTTTCTCATCTTTCACGGTAATGCCGACATCATCCAGGGAGCCTTCACCAGTTTTAGCAGCTTCCGCACCTTTAATTGGATATAGTTGATAAGCATAATCCGTATCAGGGCTATCCGGATTCAGCACCCATTTCCATGAGTCGGCAAACGTCTGCGCGGTAATTGGATCACCATTCGACCATGTTACTCCGTCACGGATGGTGAATGTGTATGTTTTCTTATCATCCGAAATTTCGATGTCGCTGGCCATCGCCTTTTGTGGTTCTCCGTCTGGACCCATACGTGTCAACCCTTCAAATACTTGACTAAGCACGGCGTTTGACGTGGTGTCAGTCGCCTTTCCAGGGTGCAATGATGGCGGTTCGGTCTTAATGTTCACTGTCAGTGACTGATCGTCCGCCTTTGCGGCTTCTTCACTGTCACCGCTGTCTCCTTCTCCACCATTTGACTGTTCTGTATCGTCACCCGTATCCTCTCCTTCACCGCTGCTGCTTGTATCTCCGCCACAGGCAGCCAGGAAGACTCCCATAGCAAATACGAGTGCAAGTAGAAATGACCACTTCTTCCAATTCATCCACTTTGACCCTCCCTAATGAATCTCTTGTTTTTCAGACAATTCATTTGTTTGTGAATTACCTGTGCTATCATTATACTATGACTTCAGAATAATTTCACTATTTTTTATAAAAAATATTGGTTTATTTCAAATACCCAAAATACAAGGGGAGGGGGTCTATTATTGTTTATGCTTTCAACCGCTAATGAAGTTTCTTTCTATTAAAAAGAGAGACAGCCAGTTACGAACTGGCCAATCCCCCGAGAAAGTCACCAATCATATTAATAAGTTTATTAAAAAAAAGTTCTCCACCTTCTTCCAAAAGCTTTCATCATTTACCAGGTCCTGCACTTTGGATGCAATATCATCGAGCTGGTTTTTCACCTTATCAAAATCGATATCCAGGTTGCGCATGCGATCGAATAAATCGATGAGCATCTGCCGGTGTTCGGCACTCAGTGAAATCTCCAGCTGATCAAGTTTTTCCTGAACAATTTGTTCGACTTCTTCTTTGTTGCTGGATTCTGTTCGGCTATTTGCTTCTTGATTTCCGTCAGCAATTCACTCACTTTCTCCTGATTTATACCTGCTTCATCGGCAAGGTTAGTCGCCACGCCAAGCTCGTCATTGGCCAGTTCCATCCGTTCTTTGTCCAGCTGTTCGCCTTCTGCATCGTAAGCTTTATAAATTCCAGTCAGTGCTGAGTGTCCGCTTACTTTCACAGGGGACGCCACGTCAACGGTTGCATTTTCTACTCCAGCAGTGAGGAGGGCATTGGCATACATTTCATTCGTCACCTGAGTAATGTTATCAGGGGTGACAATATTTATCGATAGATCAGCCCCTTTTTCCTCCCGGGTGATTTTAGCCGATGAGAACATGCGCGAATTCGGGTCGCCATCAATGTAATTCGCAATATCCTTCCCTGTCACCGTATATTCCCTTACGTTATTTTTATCTGTAACTTCCAACAATTCTTTTACTTCCTGTTTCTGGGCGTCGGACAATGTATCACCATACACGACAATTGGGGCACCGAACTTTTCGTTGATTCCGTCATCTGCCGCCTTTACTGGTGCCGCAATGACTCCAGCCGCAAACAGGATGATTGCCGCTAGTGACAGCATCTTGGCAAAATATCTCATATTGAATGGCTCCTTTGCGTTGAAATGTGTGCTTGTCCAGCATCACTCTATGTTACGATTTATTATACAGCTTTATGACCGTTTTAGATAGCCCTCCCTATTGTTTTAACAGGGAGCTGTAGTCTGTGAGCATTCGTCTTTTATTTTATTTCGGGTTGGCTTATATTTAGGGTAACGAATTAAATTAGAAAGAAGGTCTTATCATCACTGGGCAAAATCCTTATGTGAAACGTAACTTGGTTATCATGTGGTTTGCGAACTTTTTCATTGCTGGAAGCATCACGATGGTTCTTCCATTCATTTCGCTATTCATTGAAGAGTTCGGGGATTTTTCTGATTCCTATGTGCAATCATGGTCAGGCTGGATTTTCGGAATCACCTTTGTCGCTGCGTTCATTTTTTCACCAATTTGGGGACGGATTGGTGATACGTATGGCCGGAAAAAATACTGATTCTTTCATCTGTCGGATTAGGTATATCTGTCCTGTTAATGGGGTCTGCGAACTCCGTCTGGGAGCTGTTTTTTCTGCGGCTGTTCATGGGCGTTTTCACAGGATTTATTCCGATGTCGCAGGCGCTTATTTCCACGCAGACGCCAAAGGAGGTTGCCGGCCGGGTGCTTGGGACACTGCAGACAGGCAGCATCACCGGTTCATTGATGGGGCCGCTGCTCGGTGGTGCTTTGGCAGATACATTTGGTTTTGCATCGACATTCCAATGGGTGTCCCTTTCAATCTTTCTATCGGGTTTTATTGTATTATTCGGTGTCCGGGAAGCCCTTGTCAAAGACTCTGACGATGAGGACCAACAGCAGTCATACACGAGCAAGGAAGTACTCACACACATCATTAAAAACCCCGTCCTTCTTGTTGTTATGCTTATCTCCGCGCTCGTGCAGATTGCGCATTTCAGCATTCAGCCGATACTGTCGCTTTACGTGGAAGCTATTCATGGGCCAGCAAATATTGCGTTCTTTTCCGGCATGGCTTTTTCCGCTGCGGGGCTCGGAAATTTATTAATGACGAAACGATGGGGGCGCCTTGGGGACCGGATCGGCTATGTCAAAGTTCTTATCTTCTTACTGTTCATGGCTGGCATCGTCTACTTCCCTGGTGCATTTGTGACAACGATCTGGCAGCTGGTCATCCTGCGTTTCCTGCTCGGTATTTCCATTGGCGGGATTATCCCGGTCCGGATCGCTTATATCAGGCAAGAGGCACCCATCTCCATGCAAGGTGAGGTACTCGGATACAACACCAGTCTGCGGTTTCTCGGAAATATAATCGGCCCGGCACTGGGCGGCATGCTGGCAGGCTTTTTCGGATTTTCCGCCGTCTTTTTCGTCACCAGTGGATTGCTTATCTTAAGCGGCTGTTTCATGCTTGCCGCTTGGTATAAACACGAATATGCCGGAAAACAAACACAAACCAGTTCGTCTTGATGAAAGGATGGCTGACAGCAGCTTCTTAGTGGGAGCTGCTTTTTTTTGGTTGGAGATACATGTTTTTTCAGGCAGAAATATTGATTGCGTAAGCTGGATATGATACAAATAAGGAAGTTACCATTATTAGAATTAGAAAGAAAGTGATAGTTATGGGCGTAGTCATTGTCGAGGTCTGTGACGGAAACGCGATCACTTCTTTAGATATAGAGGGAATTATTGAAAATGAATTTCCAGAAGTCGCCGTTCTGATGAATGAATGCTTATCTTTTTGTGGCTTATGCCGCGTGAAACCATACGCACTCGTCAACAACCGGCGCGTTTTCGGGAACACACCTGAAGAATGTTTAGATAAAATTCGACAAGCGATAAAAGAAGAACTGGCCGTTTATCAATAACGGCCAGTTCTTCTTTTGTTTGACTCTTTTCGTAACCTTCTGTTTTACCAGCGTAGTTGATATAAACTGCGATGTACTGTGAAAATGGAGTGCTATGACACCGCTCTGGAAATACACTCCGCTTTCCGTGGGCGGCTGATGAGCCTCCTCATGCTCGTCACGTTGCAAGCTTACTCGGCGAAGCATACGCTCCTCGCAGGTCGCAGATTACTCGGGGAAGCCTTGCTTTGTGCTTGCGCATTGCGGGGTCTCATCTAGGCCTCTGCTCCCACAGGAGTCCGTGTATTTCCTCCGCTAATGTTGTACTTGTAATCGGTTATATTTATTTGATGCTTAATTATATCTCTATTTTGATGGTTGATTGGAGTGGAGGCCAGTCGACTCCTGCGGGAAAAGCAACAGCTGAAGACCCCACAGGAAGCGATTTTCTTCCGAGGAGGCTGAAGCGTTGCCCGCGGAAAGCGACTGGCTGGAACGGAAATCAACAAGCACTTACGTCGCATTATATAGAAATAGTTCATCAGTGCTTCATTTTCAGAGTTGACGCAAAAACAGCAGTCTTTTAGAAAACAGCCTTTTAGTTATGTTCGACAATATTCCTCATTTTTATTGCCCGGGAAATATTTTTTAAAAAACCGTAGATTAAAGGCTTGATTTAAATATTTCCACTGAATCGTCTCGCGTCAATTTCTTGAAATTGCCAAACTCAGGACGCGCAATCACGGTTTTATCAGCCATCTCCTCTATCGTGCTTCCATCAATACCATAGTAGCCCAGGTCCGCTGGTGCACCAATGGAATTCCAGAATTCGCGCAATTTGTCGATCCCTTCCACTGCTGCTTCGTAGTCACTTTTTCCTTCCGCATCAACATTAAACACACGAACAGCTAGCTGCTTGAACCGGCTGGCATTGGATTCATCAAGCACATGTTTCATCCAGTTTGGAAACAGAATGGCCAGCCCGCCGCCATGTGGAATGTCATGGATGGCTGAAGCGGCGTGCTCCAGATTATGTGTCGCCCAGTCCCCGCGAAAGCCCATATTGAGCATGTCATTCAATGCCAGTGTTCCGCTCAGCATAATTGTTTCGCGGTACTCGTAGTTTTCCAGATCATCCACCAGTTTTGGTGCTGTTTCTTTCACTGTCCGCAAAATGGATTCACAGAACCTGTCCTGTATAGGCGTGTTCCCAGTCTGGTGAAAATAGTGCTCCAGCACATGCGACATGATATCGACCATTCCATAAATGGTCTGCTCGAGCGGTACAGAGAATGTGTTCGCTGGATCCAAGATGGAAAATTTAGGGTATGTATATGGCGAACCCCACCCATGTTTTTCGTGCGTTTCCCAATTGGTGATCACCGAACCGCGGTTCATTTCCGATCCTGTTGCCGAGATAGTCAGCACCGTTCCAAATGGCAATGCGTCGTTGGCCTTGTCTTTTTCGTCACAATATCCCATATATCGGTATCGGTCTTTGCTCCGGCAGCAATTGCCTTTGTTGCATCAATGGTACTTCCACCACCGACTGCAAGCAGAAATTCAACGCCTTCACGTTTGCAGATGTCGATACCTTTTCTAACCGTCGAAACACGCGGATTCGGCTCCACACCTGGCAATTCGTGCACTTCCGCATCAATTGCAGCAAGCTTTTCCATAACATTGTCATAAACCCCATTACGCTTGATGCTGCCACCACCGTAGACGACAAGCACCTTTTTCCCATATTTCGAAACCTCTTCTGGCAGGTTTTCCAGCTGGCCCCTGCCGAATATCAGTTTAACTGGATTATAAAATGTGAAATTGTTCATGATGATTCCCCCATTTGTCAGTCTTTATGAACGATGGCATCCATTTCAATGCGGGCACCTTTTGGAAGCTGGCTGACCTCCACTGTTGCCCTTGCTGGATATGGCTGTGATAAGTAACTTCCATAAATTTCGTTGACTGTCGCAAAATCATCCATCGATGCAACATATATGGTGAACTTTACCACCTTCGAAAAATCAGCACCTGCTTCTGTCAGAATGGCCTGCAGGTTTTTAAGTACTTGCCTTGTCTGGTTCTCAATTCCATCTTCCAGTTCACCTGTTTCCGGATTTAAGCCAATCTGTCCGGAAATGTAAACAAAGTCCCCCGCCTGAATCGCTTGTGAATACGGTCCAATCGCATCCGGTGCATTATTTGTGTAGATTGCTTTTACCATTATAAATCTCCTCCCCCATTTATCTGTTCAAATCCAGCTTATCATGTCACTATTCCGACTACGAATCATTTGCAGCGGCCTTTCGATATTCGAGCACGTCGCGGACGTAATAAATATCACCATAGCAAGCGTCGTACTGTTCTGCCGATTCTCTTAAACAGCTGTATTTTGATTTATCGCTCGCTGTCTTGTACATTTGCTGCGAAAAAGCAATGGCGGCATCTTGTGAATAGGTTCCCGAGTTGGCCTTTACATAATCAATAAACCCTTTGCCAAAATTGTACGATTGGATGGCCAGCTTCACATCACCATTCGCCGCTTCCAGTGTATGGGAAAAATAACGTACACCCTGCTTAATAGACAGCTCCGGATCATCAATACAGCCGCGCGATCCGCAGTAGCTTTCAGAGGATTGCATCGGGTCATTCCCGCGCCCGCCTGACTCCTGCATCATCATGGCCAGCAGTACGTCAACATGCTCACTCACCCCGTACTGTTCTGCATATGTTTCCACGACCGGTTTGTAACTCCATACGTCCTCACTCAGCCCTGCATACTGCTTCCCCATTGGCGACTTCCCCCAGTCCGTTGATGCGAGCGATATAATAACCAAAATACCCGCCATCATGAACGCAGCCAGTATCGACTGTTTAAGCGCTTTTTTTGTTTTCGTTTCATACCATCCCTCTGCCCATTTTAAAGTCTCTGAAACTAGCCGTGCAGACAGCCAACATCCACCACTGGGCGCACCGCAGTCAGCTATTTTGTTTGCGTTCTTGCAGTATTTCTTTTTCACGCCATTTGCCATACCGGTAATATAGAAATGCGACAAAAACTGCTGACGAGGAAGCTGGCGCCCATGCCGACAGCGATCCCCGTGTCCCCCATCCAAGCGGAGAACAGACCAGCCAGCGGAAATCGAAGCACCCAGAAGGAAATAATGTTCAGCACGAGTACCTGATACATCGCTCCCGCGGCCCGGACAATTCCATTCAGAATAAAATTAATGCCAAGAAATGGGTAACACAATGCGATAATCTGCAAATAGGTGGTTCCAAACGAAACAGCGGCTGGATCTTCTATGAACAGCCTGATGCCATATTCCGCAAATAAAACAACGATAATACCGACGAGCAGCATCACCGAGAAATTATACAGGACACCAAATTTGGCGATCTGTCTTACACGCGGCCAGTCACGCACACCGATATTTTGTCCGGCCATGCTGTTGACCGATGTTCCCAAAGCATGAGCTGGCAGCATTAAAATACTGTCCAACCGTTGTGCCGCCCCAAATCCAGCCACCACATGATTCCCGAATCCAGTGACAACACTCATAATGGCCGCCGACCCAGCTGAAATGACCGCCATCTGTAAGCCGGAGGGAATGCCAAGATTCAAAATTATGCCAACCTCCTGTTTCGCCGGGACACTAGGTATACTGAACGGAGCAAGTTTTTTCGAAAGCACGTAAACGATTCCATAAAGAAACGCACTGCCCTGCGCCACAATCGTCGCAAATGCCGCCCCTTTGATGCCAAGCCCGAATCCACTAATGAACAGCGGGTTTAGAATAATGTTCAGTAAAACCGCCATCATAACAAAGCGGAGGGGTGTTTTACTATCGCCAAGCGCACGAAGAACGGTCGAAATAAAATTGTAGCCAAATAAAAATAAGATACCGAGAAAATTAATCTGCAGATACGTCTGTGCTTCCGGCAGCATCGTCTCCGGTGTGCCTAAAAGCCGCAGCAGCTGTTCGGCAAATGTATGGCCAAGCGTGCTTAACAGCAGTGCCATCACAGTCAAAATAACGACAAATGCATTCAAATACCGCTTCAGGCCTGATTCATTGTCACGGCCTTTCTGCTGCGAAAGAATCGTCAGCGCCGCATTATTCAGCCCAAGAACGAACGAAAGCACCGTAAAAATAATTGTACTCGATACAGCAACCGACCCAAGCGCACTCGCTCCCAGCAAGTTCCCGACCCACAAACTGTCTGCAAACTGATACGACGTCTGCAGCAGATTCGTCAGCATGACCGGGCCGGAAAAATAATCAGATGCCGTAAAATATTCCCCTGTGTGAAATCATGCTGTCCCGCCATCATTGCCCGCCTTTCCGTACTATTCCTCTGCTATTGTAGCACGAAAGGCAGTGTTCTTTCTTTTGAAACACTTATGATCCGTGCAGGCGGGTGGCTGCGAGTGAGTTACACGAACGAACGCACAATGACTGCAGCTGGCTCTTCCTGCTCAATCAGGCCGACACCCTGCCCCGCCCATAACGACTGCATATCCGCCAAGCTATGCTGTTTCGCGGCGGCACGAATGTCTTTGGTCATTTGATTTTGAATCGGATATGGCAATGGCTCGATTTCGCTGGTTTCCACTTCTTGAACAAATCGGTTGCGGATGGCACGCGCTGGCCTGCCGGAAAACACCTTCGTAATCGCGGTATCACCTGTATCTGCGCTGATGAGTGCCTGGCGGTAGGCTGTGTTCGTACCTGCTTCTTTGGCTACTAAAAATCTCGTGCCAAGCTGCACACCTGCTGCACCCATGGCTAATAAAGCGTCCATTTGACTTTTCGAGTGAATTCCACCTGCTGCAACAACGGGCACCCGGACTTGTGCTACGATTTCCTGGACGAGCACGAGTAATCCGATGGTGCTTCCATACGGGAAATTTTCAACATTAAATGTTCCCCGGTGTCCGCCCGCTTCCACACCTTGGGCGACAATCACATCATAGCCGGCGTCTTCCAGCTGCCGGGCCTCAGCAGGATTCGTTGCCATGCCAATCAGTGTAACCCCCTTGTTTTGCAGGCGCTCCATATGCGCATCACCCAGCATCCCAAATGCCGTGCTGACAATAGGGATATTTTCCTCAAGAATGACATTTATTTTCTGGTCCAAATGATCATACACGTGAACGGAGCTTGCCCCAGGATCCGCACCAAGTTCGTTACGGAAGCCGTCCAGAAACCGCTGCATTGGCTGGATATCCGCGGATGATGCATCCATGTTTACGGCAAAAAGATTCACAGCAAATGGCTGATCCGTCAGTTGTTTTACCTTTCTGATGTCTTCCTTTAGTGATGTGCCGTCCATGTAGCCTGCCCCGATTGTTCCAAGGGCACCTTCATTTGCGACCGTGGCAACCAATTCTGGTGTCGTAATCCCGCCCGCCATGCCGGCCTGAATAATCGGCACCTCAATCTGCAATTTATCCAGTAATCTATTCACAATAACATTCCTCCATTTTTTATTAAATTTATGAATCAACCTAGCCCTAAGCCTTCGTTGCACTTATGCATTAGGAAAGTATTTATACTTGGCTGTTTCCGAAAAGATTCCACCATTCGATAGTTCCTTATTATTGCACAGTTGATCTATACTGCGACACACTGAAAATTTATCTTTCGTAGCACTTTCTCTCGTTCTAATGATAGATTAGTGCTTGAATTCGCTTCGGCAGAATACTTCGCTTTCCGCGGGCACGGCTTCAGCCTCCTCGCGGAAAACCGCCGCTGCTCAGGTCTAGACACGTGCTGTTCCCGCAGGAGTCTACGTATTCTGCCTACGCTGGTAGTGGTGTTCTGATATCGAAAGGGGAAAGCCATGGAATTTACGTTACACGGACTTTTATTCCTTGAACAGAAAACTATTCTAAGCTGCGGAAAAATGCGAGACTCCTATGGGAAAAGGAACAGTCTGAAGACCCCGCAGCGAGCGTTCTTTGGAGCGAGGAGGCTGAGGCGTTCCCCATGGAAAGCGAGTATTTTTAAATGCAACAATTGATACAAAAAGAGTTTTATATTTTCTTACCTGTCAAAAAAGAAGCTATCCCACAGTAGTACACTGCAAAATAGCCCTTTTTCCTTACACAGTCTCTTGTGCCGGTTCAACTTGTGATCTGTCTTCTCTGTCCCGTTTCCACCACTGATAAACAATAATAGCTGCAAACAAAGCAACACCAATAGCATCGGTCAGTAAAGAGTGGTTAAGCAATACAACTGCAGCGGCTACGGCAAGAACACGCTCCAGCCATCCAAACTTGGTGAACAGGTAGCTCTGAATAAAGGTGGACCATGCGATAATACCGATGAACGCAGTCATGATGCTCAATGCAATCTGTATCCAAGTCGCAGTCTCATCCTGCAAAATCAGCATTGGATTCATCACAAAGGCAAACGGCAGCAAGAGGGCACCCATATCAAATTTAAACCCTTGCACACCGGTTTTGACCGGATCAGCCTTGGCAATTCCGGATGTGGCGTATGCCGGCAGATTAATCGGTGGTGTATCGTCTGCAAGAATGCCATAGTAAAACACAAACAAGTGGGCTGCCAACACTGGAATATCGAGCTGTATCAGCGCCGGTGCCATTACCGCCGCCAGCACAATATATGTGGCTGTTGTCGGCAGGCCGAGTCCCATGACAATACATGCACCCATGGTGAACAGGAGCACCAAGAATAACTGCTCGTTGGCCAAGTCCAGGATAAGACCGGACAAAATCGGACCAAGCCCAGTCATGGTAACAACACCAGTCAAAATCCCCGCACTCGCACAGGCTGCCACAACGCTTAACGCATTCTTCGCACCTAATTCTAATGCGGAAAGAAATTCTTTCCATCCAAATTTAACCTGTTTTTCTGTATCGACTTTTTTGCCCATGACGTACCAAATCAATGCAAAAATGATACTACCGATGGAAACGAACGTCACATATTCATTCAGCCCGAACAGCAAATGCGCTGCATACGCCGCCCCTGTAAAAACAAGGGAAACGAGAAATCCGGCACCGAAGTTCTTTTTGCATCCGGTAAGAAAACAAAGCGATTGTAATCGTCCCGACAATTGCCATAAAAGATGCGAGAATCGGTGTAAGCCGCAATATGAGCAAAACAATAATCGCGATAATTGGCAGCAGCAAGTAACCGCGCCCGGCAAAAACCCTGAACGGCGACACAAGTTCTTTCCGGGGAATCCCCGTCAAATTATGCTTGCTCGCTTCCAAGTGTACCATGAACAAAATTGCCGTATAACTGAGCAATGCTGGTATAGCGGCCGATTTCACGATATCCAGATACGGAATCCCCGTAAAGTCTGCCATAATGAACGCGGCGGCACCCATCACCGGTGGGAGCAGCTGTCCGCTGGAGGAGGCCGCCACCTCGACTCCTCCGGCAACTTTTGGACGAAATCCGGTTTTTTCATCAGTGGGATTGTAAACGTTCCTGTCGTTACCGCATTCGCCACTGAACTTCCGGAAATAGACCCCATCATACCGGATGATATGACAGCAGCCTTGGCCGGGCCGCCTTTAAAGGAACCGACAAGCGACATGGCCAGGTCAATGAACATTTTCCCAGCACCGGTAACTTCCAGAAATGCCCCGAACAAGATAAAAATGAACACGTACTGTGCCGATACCGTAATCGGTGTACCGAAAATCCCTTCGTTGGACAGGTACATGAATTCAGCGATTTCGCTCCATGTAAAACCAAAGTGATTGATCACATCCGGCAAAATTGCCCGGGCGCCAAGAAAGTCCGGCAAATACATATCGCCAAGCCAGGCATACAGCATAAAAGTCGTTGCCAAAATCACCAGCGGTTTACCAACAACACGACGTGTCGCCTCCAGCACGAGCAGAAGGGCAATAAACGACATCACCGTATCCATCGTGTTCGGGTCGCCGACTTTCCCGACCAGGTCCTTGGAAATAATTAAAATATAAATACCGGTTGATGCCCCGAGCAATGAAAGCAGCAGATCATACCAGGGAATTTTTCTTCTGGCCGAGGTTCTTTATACGGAAAGATCAAGAAAATGAGGGTCAATGCAAAAGCAAGGTGAACGGCATTCTGCTGCATCCGCGGGAGCATATCAATGCCAGCTGTATATAAATGAAACAGCGAAAAGCTGACGGCCACGACCAACACAGCCACAGCCATCCAGCCAAACAGCGTACGGTCACTGCCCTCGAGCTCGTCTAGCTGCTTATTCAGTTCTTCCTGGTTGAGTTCTTTGTCTAGATTTGATTGAGCCATAAAGGGCCTCCTTTCAAGGTCGGAACGGTTCTTCCAATCTGTCAAACTAGCTTTTTCCATAAGTAGACCACCATCGGCTCTTCTTTTATGTGAAGCGAAAAAGTTCTGCCGACAAATGGCTCTTTATAAATATCCCATGTTTTCCTGTCAATTGTGATGGTCTGTTTTGCCATGCGGACCGGGTGAAAAAGCACTTCCTGAAACTTCTTTTCAATAGAGTCAATGACATAAAAACCATCTTCAAGCCGGTCGGTCGCTCCTGGTGGTGGCTCTGTTTCAATTCCAGCGCCAAAACTGCAATTCCAGCTTTCCATCAGGACCATGTCATACTCACTGTTCACTTCATACTTTTCAATAATCGGGCACTTGGCAACAGAATGGATGTACCGTGACGAAACATTCGTATCGGCATTTACCAGCTCCGCAATCAAGACGTCTCCATTGTCGGCTTCCGCATACATAACATGGACGTCAGACTGAAGCAAATAAATGCCGATAAGAATGAAAATGCCTGTTATAATCCAGGCAAGCCTGCGCCAGGGCAGGCGTTGCCGTTTTTTAAATAAAGATTTCATTATTCGACCGAAATGCCTTCCTCTTCATAATACTTGGCTGCACCAGGATGCAAGTCAATGGACATACCATCTGTTGCCGTTTCCAACGTGATGTCTTCCCCGCGTGAGTGTGCATCCACCAGTTCGGAACGGTTTTCAAACATTCCTTTTGTCATGTTGTATACAGCATCTTCCGGCAGGGATTTATCCACAACGAGAATCGCCATAACAGCTACTGTATTAATGTCCTCTTCCTGGCCATAGTCAGCATAGGTGTCAGCCGAAATATTACGTTCTGTGTAATAGGAATACTCGGAAAGAAGCTTATCGATTACTTCATCGGAAAGGGAGAGTACGTTTACATCTTTGCTTGCCCCCAATTCCTGAATCGCACTGGTTGGCGCACCAGCTGTAATAAATGCAGCGTCAATCGTACCATTCTGCAGCCCTTGCGAAGCATCTCCAAAGCCCATGAATTCAGCCGTAATGTCATCATACGTAATACCTGCTGCATTCAGGATCTGTTTAGCATTGGCCTCAGCACCACTGCCCTGGTCACCAACGGCCACATTTTTCCCCTTCAGATCTTCCAGTGACTCAATTCCGCTGTCTGCAGTTGTAACAACCTGAATGTCTTCCGGATACAGGGACGTCATACCAGCCATATTATCGACTTTGTTTCCTTCAAAGTCACTGAGCGTTTCCCCGTTCACTGCATAATAGGCGATATCATTTTGAATCAGGACTGCCTGATATTTCTCTTCCGCCAGCTCCTGCGCATTTGTGACGGACGCACCAGTGGATACTGCACGTGCCTGTGAAACCCCGTCAACATTACTGAAAATCTGCTGGGCCATCGCTACCCCGAGCGGATAGTATGTACCACTCGTTCCACCAGTTCCCAGTGTCACGCGAACTTCCTCACCTGAGGCATCATCCCCGCCGTCATTGCCGCTGCCGCCATCCGTTTCCCCGCCATCATCCTGTGAACTTCCACAACCGGCAAGAGCAAACAGAAGGCCGATCAGAAGCAAGCCTGCAAGTTTCAGATTTTTCACGTAAAAATCCCCCTTTAACATATTAATCTATCATTGTCCATGATAAACCGTTTTCATTAATATGTCAATCAACAATGAATTTTCAGGTTGTTTAATTGAATACTCGACAGCTGCCATAACAATGGCCTACAAACATTTTAAAATCTTTTCACGCCCCTTCTTGACAATATTATGAAAATTCCGTACCATATTGTTATTAGCGAATAGTGTCGTAAAATGTGCCGTTACGGAAAGCTTTGCGCCATACACCTTAGTGGGCACTAGTCAAGACAGGAGGGCGAAACACGTGGATGTTAAAATTGCCGTCTTTGGCAGGGAAGAAATAATCGAGCGGATACACCATATTGCCGGGAAGATGAAGGATATCGAGATTTTTCCGCTCGTCTACACAGACCCTTCTGAAGCCAGGGCGTAATCGAAAAGGCAGTAATGTGTGATATTTATCTGTTCGCCAGTCCACTGCCATACCAGCATGCCTTAGAAAAAATTAATAAAAAAAGCTGCCTGCAGTTCAGGTTGAAGTGGATGCCTACATGATTCTAACCGCTTTTTATCATGTGAAAAACTACAAAGGACAAAAACTGGAAAGGCTCTCCGTCGATGTACCGGATGCAGGGCAAGTGGATGAGGTTCTCGACGAAGTAGGCATCCAGAACGAAACCATCTATACTCGCAGCTACGGGCAAAATAGTCCGGCTCTGGACACATCTGAATTGCCGCATTTCATGAGTCACACTGGAAGGCAGGGGATACCGATCATGTGCTGACATCCCTCAGTGAAGTGGAAGAGGTTCTACGTTCTAAAGGGATACCTGTCACCTGCATGCAGACGCCGAACCTGAATATCCGGCATACCTTGGAAAAAGCAACGTCCATTGCAGTCATTAATCAGTCAAAAAGTGCACAAATCGTAGCCGGGTACGTCCGCATCAAGCATATTACCGATATCGAAGCAAAAAAGGCCATAACCATGCACAGGAATTACAGTTGCAGCTTCATCAGTTACTGCTGAAATATTCGAAGAAAACGCATGCATCCGTCCTTGCCAATGGGGATCACCAATTTGCCCTATTCGGAACCCGCGGCGTCCTGGACCATATTACCAACCATTACCGTGACTTTCCGCTCTTGAAGGAAATAGAGTATGCGCTGGAGACATCCGTTGATATCGGGTTTGGACTCGGACTTACAGCGAAGCAGGCCGAGGACAACGCCAAGCTCGCATTGGAGACGTGCAGCGGTACACAGGAGGGCTCATGCTACATCGTCAATGAACGGCGGGAAACGATTGGCCCCCTAGGCGTAAAAAAGGAGATTAATCCTTCAGAATTATACCGGGCACTCATTCACGAGGCCAAACTAAATAACGAGCTGTCGTATAATTTCATTGACTTTATTGAAACCCGAAATAATGAACCGTTCTCATCCAACGATATCGCCACTTATTACCGGGTAACCAAGCGCAGTGCTGAACGAACCATCAAGAAACTCATCGCAGGGGACGTCATCAAGGTAGTCGGAGAAGAAAAGCCGTACGTGAAAGGGCGTCCGCGCAAACTGTTTCAGCTGAACCAATGAACAGCAGCCCGGTTCAGGTCAGCCATTATTTGAAAAAAGCTGCAGCACACTTATACGGTGAACTACAGCTTTTTTCCTATGATGTTCTGTCGTTGAACAAGTAATCCATTATACTGTCCAGCATTGGTACCGAATCCGTCACTAAAAGCACTGGCAGCAGCATGATAACAAACAAAACTGTCAAATTAGCAGCCACGAATTTAGGAATCCCTTTCAGTAATCGGTACAATGGAATCATCTCCTCAGGCTTTATGCCTTCTTTGTTCCATTGTAACGCTCAGGGAATAAATTGAAAAGTATGAAAGGTCCGTCGTTTGAGATTTAAAGATTCAACAGTTCCCGCACATCATCCTCGCTCAGCGTCGACAGCATCGACTCGCCCGGCTGGATGACCTGGTCAATCAATTCCCGTTTTTCTGCTGCAGTTCATAAATTTTCTCCTCGATCGTCCCTTCTGTTACGAGACGAATCACCTGGACGACATTTTTTGCCCAAACCGATGTGCCCGGCCTGTCGCCTGATCCTCTACCGCGGGTTCCACCACAGGTCATACAGGATGACCGTGTCCGCACCTGTCAGGTTCAGTCCGGTTCCGCCCGCTTTCAGTGACACGAGAAATACACTTTTTTCGCCATTGTTGAAGCGCTCACTCATCTGCACGCGTTCTTCCGACTTGGTCTGCCCATGCAGATAGAAAAAGTCGATGCCTTCTTCCTGCAGTTTTTCCATAATGATTTCATGCATGCTGGTAAACTGCGAGAATATGAGCATGCGCTTGCCATTGGCGGCAGCGTTTCGAACTGTCTCCATCAGCTGATTCAGTTTGCCGGATTCCCCTTCATAGTTTTCCATAAACACGGATGGATGACAGCAAATCTGCCTCAGACGGGTCAAGCCGGCCAGAATCTTCATCCGGCTTTTATTAAATCCGCTCTCTTCCATCGACTGGGCTGCATCCTGCTGCAGCTGGCGCCAGTAGCCGACATATAGTTCTTTTTGATCCCGGGTCAGCTCGGAAACGTGGACGGATTCAATTTTTTTCCGGCAGTTCCTTGAGAACATCTTCCTTCACACGCCGTAAAATAAACGGACGTGTCATCGCCGCAATTTTATCGTGGGACAGTTGCTTAAATTTACGCTGGTTCGGCATAAGGCCAGGCAGGATGACTTGAAAAATAGCCCACAGCTCATCAATTGAATTTTCAATCGGGGTTCCGCTCAGCGCAAACCGTCGTCCTGCCTTCAGCTGACGGATGGCCCGGGATGTTTTGGTCGCATGATTTTTAATGTATTGCGCTTCATCCAGAATCAGCGTCTGGAACGTTTTGTCCTGGTATCGCTCCACATCCTGCCGTACAGTTGCGTAGGACGTAATCCAGACATCCGCCGTGCTGTATTCCTCAATCATCTGCTCTCGCTCCGCTGGGGTACCAGCCAGGACAGCCACCTGCAAATCAGGGGCAAACTTTTCACATTCATTTTTCCAGTTATATAAAACGGATGATGGTGCCACAATCAGATGGGGAGCGTCCCCTGGTTCCGACAGAATATAGGCGATGCCCTGTATTGTCTTGCCGAGCCCCATGTCATCCGCCAAAATACCGCCAAGGTGGTATGCACTGAGTGATTTAAACCATTGGTAGCCTGTCTGCTGGTAGTTGCGAAGTTCGGCGTTCAAATTCTCCGGCAGTGGATACACCTGTTCTTCCGGTGCTTTCAGCTGATGCAGCAGCTTCTGGAAAGCAGGCCCATAATGCTTCTCGGTCCCAATCAGCTCATCCACCTGTGTCCCGCGGTAAACAGGCATATGAACCTGACCATTTTGGATATCATCTTTTTCCAAATCCAAATCATCAAACAGCTGCTTAATGGAGGAGAATCCCTCCCCTTCCAGCGACAGGAACGAGCCATCCTGCAGGCGGTAATAGCGTTTTTTCTCCATAACGGCACCCAGAATCCGGTCGACTTCATCGTCATTGATTCCTTGCACATTGAACCCAATTTCCAGCAGATTGGACGAGGATTCCATCTGGACACTAGTGCTTGGGGATGGCTGGTTATCGACAATCAGACTGCGAATATCGGATGTCATGTACAAATCCAGGTATTTATCCAAAACAGGCAAAACCTGGTACAAAATTCATACAGCGTTTCCTCATCTGTCTCGATATATAATTGTCTGCCATTATAATGGAAATTGGCATATTCAATCAGGTTCATGATCTGCTGTTCTTTTTCCACATCCCGGATGATGATGCCGTCCGTTTCTTCCCGGCCATTAAACGGATCAATCTGATGCTCTCCGTAATGGTATTCCAGATTCCCGATAATCCAGCTGTCGTCCAGCTCCAAATACAGTTTTGCCTGCAATGGGATCTGGACAATTTCCGATGCAACGTTGTCAGCAATCTGCACGTCGCCGACTTTTTGCAGTGACGGCATTACCTGGGAAATAAATGCATCGGCCTGTTCCTTCTCGACCGGCAGGGACTCCCCATAAGCAGCTGCCATTGTTATCTGCTTCATAATGGGCAGTTGATTTTCTTCAAGCACATAGAATGTCCCCTCTGCAAACAGAAGGCCATAGTTTTCGAAGTACTTAACCGCATTCATGCCATTCAGGTGTAATGCTATTTCCCCTGTGTCATCCTTATCCAGATCAAAACGGAACGGCAGCTCACCTTCCACAACGGCCATGTCCTTATAATCACGTTCATCCGCCTTCACCGTTATGTCCCGCTCCTGCAGCATAGAAAGCAGCTGTTTTGCCGCAAGTGGTGGAATAACCGCCGAACGATCCGGTGCATCGGCAAAATGATAGATGGACCTGTCGATATAAACCTGTTCATTGCGCAAAATAGCATACAGCTCGCGAAAGATTTCCAAATCCTGCTGCTGGACATAATGCACATCCGGATTATAGGTGAATGTTTTGGTGAAGTAATGTTCGTTGCCAGTCAAAACATCTTCCAGAAAGGCATACAGCTTCTTTACAACGAGGCAGCGCTTCTCCCCGACCTTTAGTTCCAGCAGCAAATGATCTTCCATATTCCATTTTAGATAGTATTCCACATGAACCGGTGTCATCCGCTGTGCAATCTCAGGTGCCGGTTCGTAATCATGCAGGGAGGACATGGCATTCATCAGCCAATTGGCCGTGTAATATTGCCGGGATTTTCTCAGTGAACTGCCGACATTGCTGTCACTAATCTCCATCATGACCGCCGCAACGTGTTTGCAATTGCCAAAAGCTGCAAAAGCTGGGCATTCACAATAGGCATTCAAATATCCTTTGGAAAGGCTGGCTATACTAATTTCAACAAAGTAACTTTCCGAACCACGGACATTCGCCGACCAAACATCAAAATTCCTGTCATAAGCAAGATCCGTGACCAAACCATTATTATAATATTCCAAACCGCGCTGATACACAACGGGGGGAAAACAATTCTCGCAGTATGTTATCATTTATCGCCTTCAAAACGAATGTACCCTACCTTCTGCATACTCTTTATCTACCATTGTACTATGATACACCGGACTTTTAAACTGAATTCTCTTACTAGGTTGGGACAGAATGACGATTTCTATACTTTTATGGATTGGTGCCAGGGTGGTGACGGTGGATGAGGTGCGGTGAAATTGTGCGGGAAGTGGATCGATTTACGCTTAAATGATGCCAGTTTCAGCATTCATATCTCATATGTGAACTTTAGCAGATTTTTTGGTACCTTTAGCGGAAATAGTGTGAACTTCAGCGAAAAACAGTTGTCATAAAGAAAAACTCCGGCATAACACCGAAGCTATCAATGGTCGAGGCAATTATTTCATTTTGCCGGCAGTGCGTGTATGGATTCTATCAGATCATTCAGTTTGCCTTCGATTCGGTGCAGTAAATAAAATGTCACCACAATCGGAAAGCCAACCTCGGTCACAAACGATACCCACGTTTCCACTGGACATTCCTCCTGACTGTTTAAAATGTTAGCCCGTCCCGACAAAGCCGGAGCGGGCTTGTTTATTGATAGCCGCCCATTGCGACGGATTTTTTGAATGTCTCTCTCCAATTTTGTCGGGACTGAGTGTTAGTACGTCGCTGCGGAAAAATACTCCCTTTCCGCGGGGAACGCTTCAGCCTCCTCACTCACTATCGTTCGCTGTGGGGTCTTCAGACTGTTCCTTTCCCGCCGGAGTCTCGCATTTTTCCGCAGCTCAGTGTCATGTTCTTTCCTAGTAAGAGAAAACTCTTTAGCACTAATTTCATTGGTTTCAACATTCAATATGCAGAACTTCATTGCCAGCGTAGGCAATATACGCAGACTCCTATGGGAACAGCACGTGTCCAAAGACCCCGCAGGAAAGCGGTCTTTGCTTTCCGAGGAGGCTGAGGCCGTGCCCATGGAAAGCGAAGTATATTGCCGGAGCGGTCTCATAACAATTTTTTTTGCTGTGTCGCATTTAAGATCAACTGCGTTGGAAAAACAACAAAGTTTACGAAAAGCTTTTAGAAAAAGACCAGGGCGATGGTTCCGCTGGTCTGGTGGCTTGGCAGTTAAGAAAGTATAAATATTTTCTTACTGCATAAGTGCAACTAGAGGCTTGTGACAAGCCAAGTTTTCTAATCGTTTAGGACGGCAGGTCGATTTCCGTAACATTTCGTTCCACGATACGGGCGCTCTTTTTGAAACCAGGTTACCACCGGATGATGTAAATGCATCCTGGGCAATAATTTCATCCATCGTACTGGTGATGGTTGCTGTGTCCACTGGCTCGACTGGCTTTTCCAGTGAGTAGGTCACTGTTTTTCCATCCTGATTCAAGAATTTCAACTCCAATTTTTTCATTCGTCGTCCTCCTCTCGAATTTTAGGCCGGGACATTATCCCTGGCTGATGATTGAATCGTCGGTACGTTCAATGTTGTAGAGCGGTCGCTCCTGCAGCGGGGCAACTGCAAGTGCGATGGCTAACAGCTGATCTGCCGTTGCCTCAGGTTTCACGTTGTTGAAACTCTTTGATTTATAAATCGTATTACCAGTCTCCATATCTTCCCCGTCATTCAAAACAAGCGTCAAACGCGACTGGATTTTCTCTGCGACGGCCATGCTGAGCACCTCCCTTCACCCCTACAATCGAGTGTTGATAATAGAAAGTGTTATTTAAGGAAAGTTTTGGCGGGGTCGGTTGCCGGAATGACTCTCTTCAAGAATCAGGCTGATATATTGTGAACTTTAGCATTTTGTTGTGAACATTAGCATTTTCATTGTGAACTTTAGCGTTTTATGTACATGTTTAGCGTTTTCGTGTCGAACTTTAGCAAAAAAGGCCAAACGGTAGCATTTCCGCTTTCCTCCACGCGTTATATCTGCTGCAAAAACAAATACACACCCGTAAAAATCAGCAAACCATACGTCAGTTTGCGAAACAATGCTTGATTGATCCAACGAAATAGGAGCTGTCCCAATAGCAGCCCGATGAGCACGATTGGTAAGGCCAGTGCACTCGACATCCATATTTCTTTCGCGGTCCCGGCAAACAGAATTTGTACAAGCAGGCTCACGGCATAAATCCATAGATAGAACGCAAGTGTTGTGCCGCGCAGTTTTTCCTTGGCTGTATCGGTGCCGGAAAAGTACAGCAATATCGGTGGGCCGGGCATGCCAATACTCGTTGTGAACGCACCCGATAGTCCACCCACCGTCCAATCGCGCTTGGAGGTGTGGCGCAAACGGAAATTCAGAATTAAAAGGATCGTCAGAAGTAGAATCAGTATACTGACGGTCGTTTTTAGCAGTGTCATATCCATCATTAAAAAAATGAAAATACCGACCGGCAGCCCAGCCAGACTGCCCTTGACAAACCGCTTTACAATGTCTTTATCGATATCTTTTCTGATTTTCCTGATGAGCACGGTGGAAATAACCAGCGACAGGATTAAGTTGATTTGGACTGCCTCACGCGGTTCAAAAAGCAAAAGCAAAAATGGCGTTGCAACGATGGAGAAGCCAAAGCCGGTACTAGTCTGCAATATCGAGGCAACCAATATAATGATGAAAAATAAAAGAATAGATTCCAAAAAAACACCCGCTAACCTTGGTTACTGTATCCCTTAGTGTAACAGACGGAAATGGCTAAAGGGATTATTACTTATAAAAAACCCGGGGATCTCCCGGGTTTTTCATTACTCACCAATTACACCACATGCAATCCGTTCACCGGCATCACCGGATGATTGTGATTCATATCATCTGCTCCTGAGTGAATCATCAGAGCAGTACCGCCTTCTTTCAATAGCGAGTTTTTCTCGCCTTTTTCCAGTGCGGCCATATCCGCGGTAACGTCAGCCATTACTTTTCCGTCCTGATTAACCTCTATGTTTGGCAAATCACCGGCATGCGGTCCTTCAGGGTGATCAAAGCCGTGTTTTGCGTCAGTCGGGTTAAAGTGCCCACCCGCTGATTTGAAATCAGGCGCTTCACAGACAGCATTTTCGTGAATGTGAAAACCATGTGTTCCCGGCGGTAAATTGGCCGCGTCCAGCGTGATGTTCACCCCGGCAGGAACGGGTCTGATAGTCGCCGTACCGACTTTCTCCTTGTCCGCATTATACATGTCAACTTCCATTGTTTCCGTATCTTCACTTAAACTGCCGGCCGTCTCAACGTTCGTTTCATCATCTTGCTTTTTGGTTTCTTCCGTGTCGTCAGTATCTCCACAGGCACCTAAAACCACCGTAAACGCAAGACCGAAGCATAACATACCTTTCTTCATTGGCCTCATCTCCTTTTTTAAAATTTCATTCTACAGTCTTCACAAATCTGGAAAACTTAAACAAGGGAGAAACCAGTTATCTTTTTGGTATACTAAAGAAAATAGTTGACAGGAGGATGATAGGATGGGAATTTTTGATGGCGTGATGGGGAATGCGTCAGAAGCTGATACAAAGGAAGTCGCTGAAGAGCTGGATGAACTGCTTTCTTCCACGGAAAAGGTGGAGCACGCGTATAAACTTATCCGGGATCTGATGGTTTTCACTGACAAGCGGCTGATTCTCGTTGACAAGCAGGGCGTGACCGGAAAAAGATCGAATACCACTCCATTCCATATAAGAGTATTACACATTTCTCCGTGGAAACAGCCGGAACGTTCGACCTAGAAGCAGAACTGAAAATATGGATCTCCGGCTCCGCGGAACCAATTCAGAAGACATTCAATAAACAGCTGAACATTTACAAAGTACAAAGCGTTCTGTCCGATTATGTATCGAAATAAAATTGATCGGAACCGTCGACAAACGCGGCAAAATCTCGACCACAAAGCTGACCTCCTGCCTGAAGGTCAGCTTTCTTAGTGTTAGCGGTCATAATAAAACAGCCCATCACCCCTATACAGCCGGGTGTTCACCTCTAGTGTTTACAATTGCACCTTTGATAAGCCCACTGGCCTCAAAGCCTCCACCAACTATCTTTCCAAACCCAATGACATCATGTATGAATGAACGGCATACGATACTTACCAGCCGGACTAAACTTATACGTAACCTTCTTTACCAAAAGTTCCGATATTTTTGTCACCTACGATGTAAAAGTATGGTAGACTATCAGAAGATATGTATTAGCAAATCAGTCTGGCCATTGACACCCCTGCGAAACACGCTTTCTAATTGATTCATTGTAATCCTGTTGGTAAGACTTCTTCACATTCAATAAGGAGGTAAAAAATGCTTCTGAGCATCCTGCAAATCATTGGACTCCAATTGGTCTTGCCAGCCGCTTTTATTTTTTCCTTATGGAGGATCAAATCCGAAAACAAGCTTGATTGGATCATTCAGCTGTTGTTTACAGTCATCTATATTATGTGGATTTTTCTATCCGGACCTTGGGATTGGTTAGGATATTATGTGCGGTATGTTTGGGTAATTTTGTTAATCCCTGCTGTATTCTTTTCATGGAAAAAACAAGATCTTTGCCTCTTCGCACCACACTAAACGGCAGCCAAAAGATTACAAGAGGAATTCATATCGTGCTTATTCTCGTGTTCGGTCTGTATAACGTCTCTGTTTTCAGCAGTTATACCACACAGGAGGAAGCGATTGACCTGATGTTTCCATTACAGGATGGGACCTATTATGTCGGTCAAGGCGGAAGCTCGACACAAATGAATTATCATCACGCCCATGAACCGCAGCAATATGCACTGGATATAGCAAAATTAAACTCGTTCGGTTCGCGGGCAAGTGGAATTTATCCGAAAGACCTTGATCAATTTGCCATTTATGGAGACACACTCTACAGTCCTTGTACCGGGGAAGCAATGGAAGTAAGAGATGGTTTGCCGGATCTTACACCACCAGAGATGAACCCAGAACAGCCAGAAGGAAATTATGCAGCACTTGCTTGTGAAGATACAGATGCAATCGTTTATATTGCACATATGCAGGAAAACAGCATTATGATTCAGGAGGGGGACACCATTCAAAAAGGGCAGCCGATCGGAACCGTTGGAAATTCCGGAAACACCACCGAACCGCACCTGCATATCCACGCTGAAGAAGAAGGTGTTGGCATTCCAATCAAATTCGATGACCAATTTTTAACGCGAAAACGACTTAGTCCGAACAAATTAACGAGGTGACGCTTATGGAAACAGTACTAGAAGTGGAAAATTTAGCTAAATCATTTAAGGACAAGGACGTGATCCAGGATATTTCTTTTGATGTTCGGAAAGGCGAAATTATGGCAATTCTGGGTCCGAATGGTGCGGGAAAATCGACGACCATCCGTAATATTATGGGCATTATGTATCCGGATCAGGGATCAATCTCATTTCAGAATCACCGGGGAAATACCGAGGCACAAAATTGGCTATTTGCCTGAAGAGCGCGGTCTGTACAAAAATGTAAAAGTGATGGACATCCTGCTTTATTTAGCAGAACTGAAGGACTATCCGCTGAAAAAAGCGAGGGAGCGGGCGCTGCAGTATTTAAAAAAAGTTTGACCTGGAAGGACAGGAAAACAGTTCGGTTGAGGAATTGTCAAAAGGAATGGGGCAAAAAGTACAATTCATCTCATCCATCATCCACGAACCTGAGCTGCTGATTTTGGATGAGCCATTTTCTGGACTGGATCCGGTCAGCCAGGAATTGTTCAAACAGGAAATTCGGAATCTCGCGGAAAACGGGACTGCTATTCTATTATCCTCGCACCAAATGAATCTGGTAGAGGAAATGTGTGACCGCTTATTTCTGATGCACCAAGGCCAAAAAATTATTTACGGCCAAATGGATGATGTTAAAGAAGAATATGCGAATTTCAAATGTACGATACGCAGCAATAATGACCTGCAGCAGCTGGAAGTTCTTCCGCAAGTGGAACGTGTGGAGCGGGATGACGACACGGCCGTCCTTTATTTGGCCAAAGATGTGGAACCAGTGGACTGGCTTAAGCATTTGCCGGACAGTCTGTCGATTCAGGAGTTGTCGATTGACCGCATATCCCTGCATGAGATTTTCATCGATATCGCTACAGGCAAAAATTTAATCGGGGAAGAAGGTGCTGTCCGTGCGTAATTCACTAAAAGTTGCTAAATGGGAAATAAAACGCAATATGAAGAATAAGTCATTTTTAATCGGATTGTTTTTAACACCAGCTCTTTTTCTCGGATTCATGTTTTTAGGAAGTCTTTTCGGCGATGATGATAGTGACGGCGGTGAAACTGCACAAGTTTTGTCCAGGATGATCTGGGGGTTTTTGCCAGTCTGGAAAAAACAGCCGAAGCAAGTGATTGGAACTGGGAGTTGCAGAAAACAGAAATACGCGAGGAAGATGTGCAGAACGAGCTAGAATCCAGCGAAAATACAGCTTATGTATTTGTTGATCGGCGGGCACTCGATGATGGAGTCATCCCTGTTTATACGAGCGAGGATATCCAGAATGGCTTTATGAATAAGATGCAGGCACTGGCGGCGCCAATTAAATCATTACAGATGCAGCAGCTCGGCCTGTCCGACGAGGAGCTTGCTGCCGTTTCCAATAACATCCAATTTGATGAAATGACTGCGGACGATTGGCCGCCTCTGATGAAGCAGAACAAGGATCTGAAAGTGGAGGATTTCTTG
This sequence comes from Lentibacillus juripiscarius JCM 12147, assembly GCA_001311805.1. The sequence continues at coordinate 43,231 of BBCA01000022.1, forward strand.
GCGATGATCCACTTAAACGTGTGATCCCCGGAGCGTTTGCCGGCATTATCCTGATGTCGATCATATTCTCGGGTATGTACATTTTCCAAAGTGCCTCCAATGAGAAAAAGGATAAAATCGCCGAAATCATTTTATCATCGCTGACACCCAGCCAGTTGATGAAAGGGAAAATTATCGGCTACTTCGTCCTTGGCATGTTTCAGGCCGTCGTTTTCTTGGATTCGCCGTTCCCATCAGTATTTGGAAACTGGAGGATGTGCCAATCCTGGAATACTTGCTCGTGCCAGAACTGATTCTATTAATTGCAATCGCGATTCTCGGATACTTCCTGTTTGCCGCACTGTTTGTCGGTGTCGGCGCAACGATGGCCGACATGTCATCAGCCGGCAATTTCCAGGGGCTTGTTATGATGCTGCCATTTTTACCGTTTGTGTTTATCGGACCCGTCATCAGCGACCCAAGCGGACTTTTCGCACAGATTGGCTCGTATGTACCATTTACAGCACCCGGTGTACTCCTGCTGCGGCTGACGATGATGGAAGAATGGCCATGGATGGAAGTCATCATCGCACTGGCAATCCTGGCCGTGAGCATTTGGATCTTCATGAAAGTGGCCGGGAAGATATTCAAAACCGGCATCCTCATGTACGGGAAAAATGCTACCCCAGGCGAGATTTGGAAATGGATCCGGGCGTAAAACGTGCCTCATTTTCTTTCCGGAAGTCAGGTACAGGGGATCAGAATGGAGGAAATCGGCAGTAATTAATGCTGCTCTTGCGCGATGGGGCCGCTCTCGCTCAAGTTGAAGCCGCCCTCGCTCGAGTTGAAGCCGCCCTCGCTCGAATTGATGCTGTTGTCGCGCGGCCCAAATTATCTTTCTCATCATTTAAAAACCCCCTTATCACTTTAAAGTGGTAAGGGGGTTTTTCCGGGAATTCATCAGTTTATCAGCAGATCCACCTAGGTCGGTTATCCACCTCAACATTCCACGCTTACTTTGGGTACAATGGCAGACGCAGTGCACGGTAAGCCTGGCGGTGGCTTTCTTCCTTAAAGCCAGAAACAACCAACTCATAAACCACTTCAGCGGGCTGCTCGTCCGTTACCTCAATCACACGGCTGTTTTTGCTGTCACCACCTGCATCGATATAGCCGGATGTGAGCATGCGGTTGCCGGTGTTCGGATGATAGTTAGCATCCCCGACGATGTTGGAGTACAGATTTTCCCCGCGGTCCTCGCCGAATGCCCACACTTCTTCCACTGTCATTTTTCCGGATTAATCCGGTATTGAACCATACGGCTGAACTGTTCGCTGAGCGGATCCTTCCCGCGGGTGATGACAATATTGTTGTCAAACAGCAAGTAGTCGTTCGTCGCTTTGTTATTGTCGAAGTCAGGCATAGTCATTGGCGCATGTGGTCCGGCAGGGAATTTAAAGTCCTTTCCCTTTGGCTCCAGAAGATAATCTTCATAAGCATCCGGCCATTTCTCGTGGTCGGCTAAAATCCAGTCCACTTTGCCGTCCGGGTAGGACATTTTCATAATCAAGTCCTGGTGCCGGCTGGACACAAGAATGGAGTCATCTTTCTCAACATACCAGATGGCATTTTGATGGAACCAGTCTCCTTTGTCCGCCTGTGCGCCTTCATATTCCTGATAAAATTTTCTGGGAATATGTCGCGGAAACTGAAATCCCTCACTGTTTCCCCTGTCTCCCGGTCAATTTCAATCATTTCATCCTGCACGTAATCCGATTCCAGATCATGCACAGTTGCCAGCAAATTGCCATTCGGGAGCTCAATCACGTCATGATGGACGACATTCGATCTCGGATGGTCCTCCATCTGTAGAATGTAAGAATTATAAACTTTTCCAAGCATATTCATTTCCAGAATTTCGTTATATTTTTCCTGGCCTTTTTCTTTCGTGATATACATCAAGTGGCCATTCTCAAACCGCTTAAAGATGTGTGAGTTCCACAGTGTTGAATACCATCTCACATCTGCGTTATGATCGACTGCATAAACATAGCGGGTGCTTGGTACAATGAAAGTCAGGCCGTCTTCCATTTTTCAGGATGAGCGGTTTCTGTTTCATTCGTCAGAAAGTCATCCGGCAACGGCTTCGTTTCTACCGTAAACGTGCCTTCCGTCGTTTCGCCTGCTTCATTTTCCGCTTTTATCGTTACCGTGTTGGCGAAATCCGGATACAGTCCGAGCACAGGAATGGTGTGTTCGGTATTATAGTCATCATACGTCCGCTGAATATCGCCCTGCTCGTCCTTGCCCTCGACCGTCATGCTAATCTTGACAGGCTCTTCTGTTTCAAATTTCGCAAGGGCTGTTAAAGGAGCGACTCCATACGGATCCAGTTTCACAAAAGGATCTTTCAGGGTATAGCTTCCAGCCTCATATTTCTTTTGCATTTCCTTTTCCAGTTTTTCCTGTTTGTCCATCCGCCGGGTATCATAGGTGGACAGCTGCTCCACTTCCCCATCCGGCTGAAAAGATAAATCCATCCTGTCCGCTTGTTCTGTTTCTTTCTTGGCTTTCTCCTGATTGGCACTATTCCCGCCTGTATATTCAATAATGACAAGAAATGCCACCAGCAAAATGGCCAGCGCTACAAATGCAGCCAGCGTTTTTCGCATATGCCATCCGCCTTCCTTACTAGATTGATAGTTGAGTTTCTCTACTATGATGATAAACGCTGAGCGGGAAAAATAAAAGGCAGAATTTTTCCCAGTAATAGAACCTATTTTTCTCTAGCTTGTTATAAACTTTTTTAACAATTTAATGTCCGTTTCATGCACGGCTACTATTAACGGCCATATCGTCAACGCTAGTTTGCTTTTCAGTATTATTAGCAACTTGTTTAGATACATTATCTAATCTTTCTGTAAGTACTTGTTGTCCACCTTCAAGCCTCTCTAGACGTTCATTCATTGGTTGTAACTTCTCGTCTAATAAAGATGAAAACACTTGCATCAACTCTTTATTTTCCATATCTTCACCACCTAGACTTATTATATCATCTACTTAACAAACAGACTCTAACTTTGACGTAATTCACACCCCAAAATGGTCCGATTCTGGCACAGTGCATATTCAACAACT
>BBCA01000023.1 GCA_001311805.1 Lentibacillus juripiscarius JCM 12147
GATGGATGAAAATCCCCCCTTCTGCGAGGAGTGCTGTTTCACTGGAAAGCTTTGCAACACGACGAGACCATGCAAAAGCCCCATTGAGTACGCCTCAACCTGCGAGGAATGCCGCTTCACTGAAAAGCTTGCAACACGACGAGCACCAAATGTATTTCCGTAGCTGGGTCATAGCACACAAATTGTTCACTACGTCGCAGTTTATATCAACTGTAATGGAAAAACAATTGCGAGAAGATCCTCCACATAAAAATGAAAATTATTTCCCTACATTACCTTAATACAAATGGCAGTGGCGCGATTGAACTCCGTAGCGCCAGTGCTATCATTTCGGAGGAGAGCCAGGAATGTCTTTTTTCAATTCACGGACAACATGGGACAGTTCTGGCACAATTAATTTATTCATCGCCAATTTCACCGCACCAGACGACCCCGGTGCAGCGAAAACAGCCGTATCACCAATAACTCCGCCAATCGCCCTTGAGAGTATGGCTGCCGAGCCGATGTCCTCCTGGTAACTGAGCATACGGAAAAGTTCACCAAAACCGGTTATTTCTTTATCAAGCATTGGCGCCAGTGTCTCTATCGTTACGTCACGATGCGCGATACCCGTACCACCGTTTAACAGAATAACGTCAACCGCAGTGTTTTCACAGCCGGCTTTCATTTTATTTGCAATGGCACTGCTTTCATCCGACACAATCTCCTTGGCTGTGACATAATGACCCGCCTCTTCCAGCAGTTGTACCATCAAGCTGCCGCTTTTATCTGTTTCTGCTGTCCTTGTATCGCTGACAGTCACGACCATGCAATGAACCTGTTCATGTTTGTGCTTATGTTCTTCAACTGACAAACCAATCTCCCCCTATTTGCCAGTAAGCCGGACCGTATCCCTGGCAATCATGACTTCCTCATTTGTTGGAATGACCATTACTTTAACCGGTGAATGTGGATAGTTAATAAATGCTTCTTTCCCGCGGACATGATTTCGGGAAGGGTCCCAATACACTCCCATAAATTCGAGTCCCGTTAAAACTTTTTTCCGGACGACCTCGCTGTTTTCCCCGACACCCGCTGTAAAGATAATGGCATCAACACCTGACATTCTGGCAGCATAGGAACCTAGGTATTTGTGTATGCGTGCCGCGAAAACTTCCAGGGCCAGTTCTGCCCGTTCGTTTTCATCTGTTTTCTGCTCGATATCACGCAAATCACTGGAAAAGCCGGATAAAGCGAGCATTCCGCTTTTCTTGTTTAAGACGTGAACCACTTCATCCGCATTTTTCCTGTTTTCTCCATTATAAATGGAATAAGAGCGGGGTCAATATTACCCGATCTGGTTCCCATCGTCACCCCAGCTAGGGGCGTGAACCCCATGGACGTATCTATCGACTGCCCTTTATCAATCGCAGCAATGCTCGCGCCATTTCCCAGATGGCAGGAAATAAGACGAAGTTGCTCAAGCGGCACGCCCATCAGATCAGCGGCGCGCTGGGATACATATTTATGAGAGGTCCCGTGAAATCCATATTTACGAATTCCATATTTTTCATAATATTCGTATGGCAGACTGTACAAGTACGATTTCTCAGGCATCGTCTGATGAAATGCGGTATCAAACACAGCAACCATCGGAACATTCGGGAGCAACCTCCGAAATGCGCGGATGCCAGTCAAATTGGCTGGATTGTGTAGCGGTGCCAGATCAGACACATCCTCGATATTCTGGATAACATCATCCGTGATAAGCACGGAATCGCTGAAACGTTCGCCGCCATGAACAATTCTATGCCCGACAGCATCAATTTCGTCCATCGATTGAATAACGCCTGATGATGTTAGCTTCTCCAGCAAATGTTTTACCGCTATTTCATGATCCGGTATATCTAATACCATCTTATCTTTTTCTCCATTTACTTCCATAGTAAAAACCGATTCAGAAAGGCCAATTCGCTCCAGCAGCCCCTTTGCCAGCACTTGTTCTTCTGGCATACGGATCAGCTGAAACTTCAAAGAAGAACTTCCGGCATTTATTGCCAAAATATTAGACATTCTTGTCGTCTCCCTCCATGGTGTTAACTATTCATGTTCTCTGCAAACCAAGCGTTCATTTGCGCCAGAATATCGTCCATCGCTTTTGTTTCTTTAAAAGATGGGACCTGTACAAGCAATGGCTGATTGAATGCCGTCGTATTGGGACCTTTCTTTTGCAGAATAAGAATACTCTTTCTGTTCTTCTCTGACTTAAATGCTGTCTCCGGAAGCTGCAGTACTCCGACAATATGTGCATTTTCCTGAAGATAAGCATGCAGCTTGTCTGACTGATCACTGTCGAACAGGAATTCCGGAATGACAAAAATCAGATAGCCGCCCGGCGTCGTATATTTCATGCTTTGCTCTATAAATAAATGATGGGAATAGGAATGTCCCTCATCTGCTTTCAGTTCAAAATCATTCGCCCGGATGTCATCTGGATAGTAGCCAACAGGAAGATCACTGATTACCAAATCGACCGGATCCAGAAGAAACGGGCGGAGACTGTCCTGGTGGAAATACTCAATTTCTTTTTCTGCAGGTTAGCGTTAAGAACGGCAAGGTTAATAAGTGTCGGATCCACTTCACTTGCAAATACAGATCCGGCAGTCTCCAGCTGATCAAGAACAGCCATAACCAATTTCCCGTTCCGCTCGCCGGGTCAAACATACGGAGGTTCTTCTTCCCGGCAGTCACTTTCCCCGCCAGATAGCCAACAAACAGGGCAACTGTTTCCGGAGTCATGAGATGCTGCTGCTGTGTTGCACCTTTCATCCCTTTCAGCATGGCCAGCTGAAGTGCCTTCCGTATTTCAGTGGTTTTATATTTCGAAACATCCAGCTGAGGAATGAAATTTTGGAGTTGTTCCTGTAATTTCTCGTCCATTCCTTCAGGCGGATGTTGATAAAGATTACTTCAAGTGTTACTGCAAGGCTGTCCAAATACGTTTCGTTACTATATTGTTGGACAGTTTCTGTTATATTATCAATTTGTTCAAACAATATTTCTACGTCTGTTTTTCCATCGTGCCAATCCTCCGATCCGTTGTCTAAAAGCGCCTCTATTGTACCAAAATACCAGCTCCATTGTACATCGGAAGAGGCTGGGAGCACAGGTTGCCAGCCATCTGTCAAAAGTTTGGGATTCATTTAAAAGTCCGGGCAAAAGGTTGAAGAATGGGTTCTCACAAAAAATCTCCCCTGTCATACTCGGGACAGGAGAGAACGAAAAGCCGTTATTCTGCTTTCTGTGCTTCTTCTAGTGCACGGTCATAGTTGGGATGATTGGTTACCTCACTTACGTATTCCACGTATGTGACTTTGTCATTTGAATCGACTACGAAAATAGCCCGGGCCAGCAAGCGGAGTTCCTTCATCAGCACACCGTATTTTTCACCGAAATCAGCATCACGATGGTCTGATAATGTATCCAGCTTTTTAATTCCGTTGGCTGCACACCAGCGTGACTGGGCGAAAGGAAGATCCATACTGATTGTCAGCACTTGGACATTGTCAAGTTTATCAGCTTCTTCATTAAAGCGTCTTGTCTCCTCGGCACAGACACCCGTGTCGACAGATGGAACAGCAGCAATCAGTTTTACTTTACCCTTATAGTCGTCCAAGGATACTTCCTTAAGATCGTTGGATAACACGGTGAAATTCGGTGCCTGATCACCAGCACTGATTTCATTTCCCAGAAGTGTCACTGGATCCTGATTAAATGTGACATTTGCCATAATAAATCATCCTCCCATTTTTTGACTCTATCTTTATTATGAATCGGCTTGTAGTATATGTCCAACAATAGCGCCCTCTAAACTTGTTACAGTTTTTCGAACTAACTGTCGTTTTTGCTCACCGGAATCTTCATTAGACTGCTGGGAATCCTGCTTTTTTTGTTCCTGTTTCTCTTGTTTTTTTTCCTGTCCATCACCATTTTCCGATTGTTTGGACTGCTGCTTCATTTTATCCTGCAGTCCCGATTCTTTTAACAGCTGCTGGATTTTTTCTACAGCCTTAGGAGCAACATCCATCATTTTTTCATATATGTGCGTATTCTCATCGAGGTGAATCATCTTCATGCCTTTTTGACTGACAACTAGAAACGCAACAGGTGTAATGGATACACCACCGCCACTGCCACCTCCAAAGGGCATCGATCCGCCTGAATCACCCTGGTCACTGCCAGAAGTAAACTCGCTGCCCCCAGCGGCAAATCCGAATCCAAGCTTGGAAACTGGGATAATCACACTCCCATCCGGGGATTCGACTGGATCACCAATAATTGTATTGACCTCAATCATGTCTTTCAGATTTTCCATTGCTGTCGTCATTAGGCCTTGTATCGGATGTTCATCCATGTATAATCCTCCTTGTCATGTAGTCACTTCTCGTTTGGCAGAAAGTTTCCGAATCATTTTCAGAAATGCATAGATAGCTTGCCCGAATCGGATGGATATCATGCAATCAAAGACAGAGCTTATTCTCTGCTGATTAAAGAATGGGGTAACTGAAATAGAAGGTTCACTGGTGAATGTGCTATTGGAAGCAAGCACCCCCATTACCATGCCTTTTATCCCCCATATTCCGCCGGTAATCATCCCAGTCGTGTCAGCCTTGCCAGTACCTGCCTCGGTGTTCCAGGTGATTTTATGAAAACGAATCCGCTCGAATATAAGCGACGTTATCACACGCATATCTCTCATCCTTTGCACAGCACCATTGCTGAATTGGTGCAATAGCGAAAGGGTTTCCTGAAATGATTGTTCCGGAGCTGGTCTTTCCGTCAGATCAACCGATCGCCGCAGAAGGGGCAGACGGTATAAATAAATCGCCAGATAAAGGGTCTGCTCTTTTTGGTTGAGCTTGATTGTACAAACTGCTTTAAGCCTTGAACACAACAATATGATGGCAATACCAATCACAATCAACACGATGACCAATCCAATGACCATGGCCTCACCTCTTTTTGTCTATGTTTCCGCAAATTTCCTTTTTTATGAATGTCATCCTCTTTGTTTTTTGGCTTTTTACAACGTCAGAAGTATGCACAATTGGGACAATAAATGGAAACGTGCTACACTTTAAGTGGGCATAAACAAAATCGGAGGTGATTGTAATGCAGACAAGAAATAACATTCATTTTTTCTACAGACATGATGATATCTCGATAAAAAGCTGCAACCGTTGTTCAAATTGGCCCGAGAGAATGATTTCCATATTGTGGACAATCCTGAGCAGGCAAATATTATTGTAAGTGTCGGTGGTGATGGTGCCTTTCTGCAGGCAGTGCGTACGACCGGATTCCGACAAGATTGCTTATATACTGGCATTACCAGATCGGATGAATCCGGGTTATATTGTGACTTTAATATAGATAATTTTGATGAAATGCTGCACACGATGCAGCATGAAGAAATGGAAGTCCGCCGATTTCCGGTTATTGATGTTAAGGTGAATGGGGAATCGGAATTTCAGTGCTTGAATGAAGTAAGCATACGGTCAACCATTATAAAAACAATGGTCGTGGACGTGTACATCGACGATATGCATTTCGAAACATTTCGGGGTGACGGCCTGATTGTGGCCACCCCAACCGGAAGCACCGGTTACAATAAATCTACACGTGGTGCTGTCATCGACCCGAAACTTCCTTGCTATCAAGTGTCCGAAATTGCATCCCTTAACAATAACCGGTACCGGACGCTAGGCTCGTCGTTCGTATTGAACAAGGACCGGACACTGACATTGGAAGTCGTTCAGGATGGGAATGATTACCCGATTATTGGTATGGATAATGAAGCCTATTCCATCCGCAACATTCAGAATCTCACCGTTACCTTAAGTGACAGCGTAATCAAAACAGTCAAGCTTAAAAACAACTCCTACTGGGACCGCGTAAAAAGAACATTCTTATAAGGTAAAAAGGTTGTCCTCCTTTTTGAACATGCACTTAAAGGGATTCTTAGAAGGCGATTCTTACCTAGAATCCCCCTTTAACTATTGCCTTAGTTGCACTTACATTTTCACTTCACCGGGTAATCTTTTTGCTAAAGTTTTACACTTACCTAACGTAAAAAATAAGCGGGCTACCCTATCCAGGGCAGCCCGCAGCCATTCATATATTGTTGTTAATTACAGCGGTGTGTTACCACCAAATTGCTGTTCAGCAGTGTTTACAAGGCGTTTTGTGATTTCCCCGCCAACAGACCCGTTCGCGCGGGAAGTTGTGTCAGCACCAAGTTGAACACCAAACTCCTGTGCAATTTCTGTTTTCATTTGGTCAAGTGCCTGTTCAGCACCAGGTACGACTAATTGGTTTGAACTGTTGTTGCTTGGCATTCTCAATCACCTCCTTGTACCCATATATTGTGTACGAGGAGGGTTTTTTAAAACTGGTATTTGTTGTAAATTACCCATATTGGTTCAAAATAAATCATTAAACTCTTCTTCAGCCTCTGCCTTGCCGGTTAATGTGACGACTTCAATACCATTGACAGCTTCCTCAATCAGCTCGGAAAAATCAGCTTGTGACTCGAATTGGTTGACCTTTTCTCTCGATGGTCTTGTTTTTGGCGACTTTGGAACAAAAATCGTGCAGCAATCTTCGTATGGCCGGATGGAAATATCATACGTATCAATTGTTCTTGAAATCTTGACGATGTCATCTTTATCCATGGCAACCAATGGACGTAAAATGGGATAATTCGTCACCTCATTAATTGCATTCATGCTTTCCATCGTCTGGCTTGCCACCTGCCCAAGACTCTCACCGGTTGTCATCGATAAAATCGATTCTTTTTGCAGACCTGTTCACTGATTCGCATCATCATCCGGCGCATAATCGTCATCGCGTAGTTTTCAGGCATCTCACGGAAAATATGCTGCTGTACATTCGTAAATGGTACAATGTGCACATTCACCTTATTGCCATAGTGTGTCAGTTTCTCCGCAAGATCCAGTACCTTTTGCCTAGCCCGTTCACTTGTAAATGGCGGGGAATGAAAATGGATTGCTTCCACTTCTACTCCGCGTTTCATCGCCTGAAATCCTGCAACCGGGCTGTCGATTCCCCCTGACAAAAGGAGCAGCGTTTTGCCGGATGTTCCAACCGGAAGTCCGCCCAGCCCTGGAATGACACTGGAAGTTATATAGGTCGCTTCTTTCCTGATTTCAACCTTTATCTCCAGATCTGGTTTATGAACATCGACTGAAAATCCAGTTGTATGGTTTAACAAATGACTGCCAAGTACCTGGTTCATCTGCTGTGACCGTATTGGAAATTTTTTTGTCAATTCGCTTTACGGAAACTTTAAACGTACGGGCGCTATATTCATTTTGTAATGCCCATAATACAGCTGCTTTTATTTCCTCCTCATCGTTGTGAACTTTAATGGCTGGACTGAGGCTTTGGATTCCAAAACATTCTTGCATTTATCTATAATAGCTTCCGGATCATGGCCATTCAAAAGGACAAACATTCTTCCTTGTGTCCGTTTCACGGTTGCATTTGGAAAATCTTGTAGCTGTAGTTTCAGATTGTTCTGCAGCTGAAGAATAAAACTTTTCTGTTTTTGCCTTTTAACGCCATTTCTCCATAACGGATTAATATATGATCATATTGCATACCTATCTACTCCATTACTGCTTTTAGTCTGTTGATGGCTTCTTGCAGTTCCTGCAGGAAAACATGAATATCATTTTCCGTGCTGTCATACGACAGGCTGATTCTTAAAGCCGACGTTGACCGGTCTCTGCCATGGCCGCATGCTGCTAGTATCTTGCTCTCATCGGTCTGCTTTGATGAACAGGCTGATTTTGTTGAGATGTAAATCTCCTTCTCTCCGAGCATATGAATCAATACTTCAGGTTTCAATCCGGGCACAGAGATATTGATTATATGCGGTGCTGCCTGCTCCGGTGTATTGATAAAAACACCATCCATCGTACGGAGTTTTTGCCTGATAATTGTCTGCAGATGATACATATGCCTGATTCCGGCTATTTCCCGTTCTTTGATTAAACGCAAAGCTTTAACCAACGACACAGCACCTGCCAGATTTTCAGTTCCAGATCGTAACGACTTCTCTTGACCGCCGCCGTGGAAGAGTGGAAAAAGGGTTGTACCTTTTTTTACATAAAGAATGCCCGTTCCTTTTAAACCATGCAACTTGTGACCGGAAATCGTACACAAATCAATCCCACTGTCCGCAAGCTTCATTGGTACCTTGCCCATCCCCTGTACATGATCCACATGGAAAAATAATTTCGGGTGTTCTTTGGCAATCTCTCCGATTGCCTCTACAGGCTGTACGGACCCAAGCTCATTATTGACGTGCATGATACTAATCAAAATTGTATCATCCGTAATTGCTTCCCGTAATTCCTCAACAGCCACCACACCGTTCTCATTCACCGGCAAATACGTTACTGAAAAACCCAGCCGCTCCAAGCCGCGGAAAGCTTCATGAACGGAAGGGTGCTCCACTTGTGTTGTGATAATATGGCTTCCCCGCTTCTGATGTTCCAGTGCTATACCTTTAATAGCAAGATTATTTCCCTCTGTTCCACCAGCCGTAAAAACAATTTCATCGGTTTCCACTTGCAGCAACTGTGCCGCTTGTTCCTTTGACCGCTGCAGCAATTTTTCTGCCTCCCCGCCTAACTGATGAATGCTGGAAGGGTTGGCAAAAAAGCGTTCAGAGACCTGCTGAAAACTGTTCAGTACCGCGGGGTTCGGCTTTGTCGTTGCACTGTTATCCAAATAAATCATACGCATAACTCCCTGTTGTCATATTTTGGCTAATAAAGGTCACCAAAACAAGAAGGCTGGCTTTAAAGGTTGTTCAAAAAGTCCGGTAAAAATGACACTTCGAATTTCTTCGTTGGCTTTCTTTTCCGTTCCTTGGAAAAGAAAAGCGCTCTTCCTGCGTGTGATGCGGCTTCCCTTGTGCTCATGTATTATCCACTACTAAAAGCATCGCCGCCTTGAACTTCTTGGTCCTTTTTATCCTCCTTTTTGAACATGCACTTCTAGAAAAACTCGGCATTCACCTTTCGTCTTATAGTGAATGCCGGCGTTTATTATAAGGTCATCCTATTTATATACTTTCTGACGTTACAAGGTGAAAAATGTATTGTTATTCTTTCCAAGAAGGCATCCTTTTCCGTCACTGTTCATATAATTCCAGTTTTTTGAGCAGAACTTCGGTTGAAACTTTCCTTTTTTCACTCAGTCAGTTAACTGCCTCCTGGAATGTTTCGATTCGTTTCAAGGAACCCGGCTCCACCTCTTCTACAGCCTTTGCTGCCTGTTCAAGGGCCAGCTCATAATCATACGACCGAAACAGCCGCTCCGCTTCACCCAATTTAGCAGCGAGGGCTGGGTCTTGGCTCCGGTACCGATTGGCATACTGAATAACTTGTTCTGTCAAGCGGGCCTGGTCAAGCATGGCGTCCGTCTGTTCAGTTACCTCATTGACAGCTGCTTTTGCCTCCGACAGCACCTGCTGGACCTCTGTAATATCAAGTGGCTGCTTTTCAAGTGTTTCAAACACCCGCGCATTTTTTCAGTAGCAGACTCCATCCTATTCCAAATATGATTCGGAACTCCGGGAATATTACTTTTCTTTAATTTCCGTTTCACATTATACAATTCATCTTTCATTTCCGCCAGCCTTGCCCTGGCTTCCGTCTCGTCTTTTCGCAGATTTTGAATACGCTCCTTGAATACTTCATGTTGCCCCTGAAGCACATCAAGCTCTTGAAAACCTTGCTCCAGCTCATTTCGCAATTCTGAGTGTGCCGTGTTATCCTTTTCCAGTCCGTGTATCATTTCTTCCATCTGATTTCTCAAATGAGCGACAGCCTTGTCCAGATACAAGTACTTCTCCATATCACTGTCTTCAACGTAATAACTTTGCTTTAATGTTTCCATTTCTTCTTTTGTCATATTGAAATTATCTTCCAATGATTGCAGCTGTTCCCGATAATTCGTTATTTTTGTTTCGACGTAATTCTTTGCGAGTGCTTCCTTTTCGAGGAGCTGATACATTTCTTCAACACGTTCCTCTATCTCCGGGATAATCTCTTTTGCTTGTGCCACATTGCCTTTTTCCAATGAATTCATACAGTCAACCAAGCGGCGCTGGTAATCGTGTACTTCTTTTTCAAATCCAAGATGATCAATCCGATAGCCATCCTGTTTCATTTCCCGCAGACCTCTGAAAAGTTCATCAAGCTGCTCCGGAAGTTCATTTTGCATTTTTTATAAATGGCTGGGAACTCTTCCATCTCCGTCTGGAGGGCGTCAAGCTTCTCTTTTACATTATCGGCCAGCTCTCTCGCCTCTGAATAATTACCAGATTCAGCAAGTTCGTGGTATTGACTGAGCTCTTCCTCAAGTTCGTCAAGTTCAACCTCAAACCGGACGTCCGCTTTTCCATACGAAAACCGATTATGAACCAAGTATTTCCGCAATGCTTTTATATCAGGCCCAATCTTTTCCACTTCTTTGCGGGCGGATTCTTCGGAGCTCATCAGCTGTTCAAGTTCACCCAGCATGTTTTCAATGTCCTTTTCAATCATTTGCATGGTCTGCTCTGCATGCCGCAATATTTTTTTGGAATTCGAGAAACGGTATCTGTCCGCTGCTTCTTCTGCATCCAACAAGTACTCTTCAATATCCGGCAGCTCTTTGGCAATAATCTGCTCCCAGCGGGCTTTCCAGGATTCAAATTTATCCTGTGTCTCCCCTGATAGGTTCAGCTGCTTAATCCGGCCCAGTTCAGATGCCACATTCCGGTTCATGATATCCATTTTCCACGTTTCAAGACGGTCGACGACATCATAAACACGTTTGCGCAAAATTAGACCAATAATGATAAGTGCAAATCACAGCCAATATAATTCCAATTACGTATGCCATAAAATGCCTCCTGAACATAATCCAAAGTAAAGAGGATTTTCCATTAGTAAATCAGATGTATGTAATAATGCTATGATACCATGTTATTGGCATTTTTGGCTAAAAATTCAAATAAATATACGATTCGACACTTTTTTATTACTCTATCCAAAAAACCTTCACTTTACCCCATGTGCACTTTCCCAAACGACAAAATCAAGCCATTTTTCCACAGTACGGGTGTAATTTTTTACAAACTGATCATGTGAAAAGTCCCCCACGACCTTGTCCTTCCATTCGTTCTGCATTAGATATGGCGTTGTCAGCATCCCTTTAAATTGCATTAGGAAAAACTGTTTTTCCTGGTTCCTTTTGGTCTGCTCCGGAAGAATCTGATAGAACGCATTGCTAATAAGATAGTTTTCTTTAGCCAGATAGGTAACGGTCATTTCCCTGACAAAGACAGAATCAAGCGAAAGCTCCCGATGTATGAAACATGATAATTGATAGTTGTCCTGTTTATACTGTATAATGACTTCAACAATTTTCTTCAATTTTTCGAGCGGTGTCAATGATTCATTTTCTTCGATACATGCTTCGATGGTTTCCAGGTAGGCTTCATAATATTGCGTGACAGCATATTCAAGCAGTCCTTGTTTGCCTTTGAAGTAATAACTTATCAGGGATACGTTGACAGTAGCTTTAGCCGCAATATCCCTTACAGACGTTCCGTGGAAACCGTTTTGAAAAAATAACGATGAAGCCGCATCTATAACTCTTTGTTTCGTTGGATTCTTTTTCATTCATATTCAACTCCTTACCTACTTCTTACGACGAAATGAGCAAGAATCCTCCCATTTTCGCTCGACAAATATCACAGCTATTGTCGAACAGATGACTATTTTTATGAAAGAAAGGAAATGATTATGTTTCAAGCAACCGCCTATTCAGGTAACAAAACAAACGATTACGAATTGCTGATAAAACAATTAGTGGCACTGTCTGAAGAGGAAACAGATACCATTGCCATTTTATCGAATGCATCGGCATTATTAAACCAATTTCTCGATAATGTGAACTGGGTCGGATTCTATTTATGGAAAGATGATGAATTAGTGCTCGGGCCCTTCCAGGGACTCCCTGCCTGCATCCGGATCGCTTACGGAAAAGGCGTCTGCGGTGCTGCAATTAAGGAGAATGCAACACAGCGGGTTCCGGATGTATTCGAATTCCCTGGGCACATTGCCTGTGACAGTGCAAGCAGATCTGAGATTGTCGTCCCTTTACTCAAAGATGGGGAAATCTTTGGTGTCCTTGACATTGACAGCCCAAGCACCAACCGCTTTGATGAAACAGATCAAATCTATCTTGAGAAGTTTGCAGCGGAATTGAAACGATTCATTAGGTAAACAATCGATTATTGACTTCCTGTTTCATAGCCTATATACTATTGGTTGTGTAAAATAAAAAGGTAGCCTATGTGAACCGGCATTGCACCCATTTTGTTCCTCTTACAACGATGCAATGACAAAACGAAACAATGAATCAATCCGACACTCTATTTGACAAGCTAACAGAAGAATTTCTGAAGAGGTGTATCACGTAACTCTCTGCTGCTGGAGCGATGGTACATGAAAACAAAATGGACAATGATCAGGAACACGGTCGTTTATTTTATGCAAATAAACTATAAGGAGGAAATGTCCTATGGCACGATTTACCGGATCAGACTGGAAAAAATCACGCCGCCTTGGCATTTCATTAACCGGAACAGGCAAGGAACTTGATAAACGTCCTTACGCCCCGGGAGAGCACGGACCTAATCAGCGCAAAAAAAAAATGTCTGAATATGGTCTGCAGCTACAGGAAAAACAAAAACTTCGCTTCATGTATGGACTGAACGAACGTCAATTTCTCAGTTTGTTTAATGAAGCCGGCAAAATGAAAGGTGTTCATGGCGAGAACTTCATGATTTTGCTTGAATCCCGCCTGGACAACATCGTTTATCGCCTTGGTCTTGCGCGCACACGCCGTCAGGCACGCCAGCTGGTCAACCATGGTCACGTAACGGTTGACGGCGGACGCGTTGATATACCGTCCTACCGCACGAAGCCAGGTCAAGTCATTGGATTGCGTGAACGTTCCCAAAACCTCGACACCATTCAGGAAGCAATCGAAGTAAACAACTTCGTACCGGAATACCTGACGTTTGATGAGGATAAAAAGAAGGAACGTATGCACGTTACCCTGAACGTTCCGAGCTTCCAGCCGAAATTAACGAACCGCTTATCGTTGAGTTCTACTCTCGTTAAGGTCAGCACTTATAAAGCTCCCAAACCTTTACTATATAAAAGGTTTGGGAGCTTTTTCATGCAAAGGTTGTTTTCGAAAAGATTGTTGCTATTCGCATCAAGAGGTTAGGATGAACCTTACTTAACATTCTATATAAACTGCGACGTATTGAAAACTCTCATTAGCGAGGCTATCTCCTGTTCTGATTACCATTAAGTTCTCAGCGATGCTCCGGCAATATACTTCGCTTTCCATGGGCACGGCCTCAGCCTCCTCGGAAAGCAAAGACCGCTTTCCTGTGGGGTCTTCAGACACGTGCTGTTCCCATAGGAGTCTGCGTATATTGCCTCCGCTGGCACTGAAATTCTGCATATTGAAAAGATGAAGCCCAAGAAAAAGAATTCAGCAGTCTTTTCTCTCACTTGGACAGAACACAACACCAAGCTGCAGAAAAATGCGACTCCTGCGGGAAAGGCAGGCTAAAACCGCGACGTCCTGTCGCAACGCCTGCATTAGCACGTCCTGTGCGTCGAACAGTCTGAAGACCCCGCAGTGAGGGACGAACGAGGAGGCTGAAGCGTTCCCCGCGGCAAAGAAGACACTGCGAATGCGACCAAAGGAAGCTTGAGCAGATGTCGCGCTTGTACCCGGAGTGGTGAAAGCGAGTATTTTTCCGCAGCGATGAACTAGCACTCAGTCCTGATAGAATTAGGGAGAGACATCTAAAAAGTTGTGTCGCAATTTATATCAACTGCGAAAAACAACAACATATGCGAAAAGAGCCAATGCAAAAGATGTGAAATGGGAGCCGCTTTCGTAAACTCTACCTGACTCATGCCTGTTGTGGCCAGTCTTTATACTGTTCTTCTGCTTCCTTCATGATTGCCTTTGTAATAAACTGCAGCTGCTGACCCTTTATACCTTCCCGCATCAGCACGTGCTTGACCGACATACTCACTTTCGCATAGATACTTTTTCGATGTTCACTGGTCCAATCCTGGCTTAGATTCTTTTTGAGCTCTTTGACTACTTTATGGATCAAGTCAGCCAGAAACTTATTGTCAAAAGCGTCCATTTCCAGTGATGTGACAGCTTTATAGAATTCCGCTTCTTCGTCAGACAGTCCAAGCTCTTTACGAAAATCCGCTTCGGTGTCGACACCTTTTTTCATATCCACCATTACCCGGAGCACATCAGCAGCCTGAATGATCCGGTTATGATAATCGGAGAGTGTTTTCTCGAGCAATTCCCGCATTTCTTTTTCTTTCGGGCTGTTCTTTTTAAAATTTACCTGGATATGGTCTTCCAGCAGTTTCTTCAACAGTTTCAGCCTTAAATCTTCGTGCTGCTCCTTCTCTTCCATATCTTTTAAGAAATCTTCATCCAAAATGCTGATATCAGGTTTCTCAATGCCCGCCACCTGATAAATATCCACCGGGGCTTTCGTTTCCAGGTGCTGATCGATCATGGCATTGAGACGCTCTTCCACCGTCTGACTGGCTTTGGGACTGCTTTGTTGGGAGGTCAGATACTTTTTCACTTGAATCCGCACCATCTGATAGAGTGTCACCTCATCGGCAAAAGGCAGAACGCCGTCAGTATGTTTCACTAGTTTATAGGCTTTTTCCAGCTTCGTACACGCTTCCACAAAATTTTCCGATTCACCGTTTAACTGCTGGTTGACGAGATCCCCGATTAAATCATCCCGATTCACCTTGGAAAGCGACCGCCAGTCATCACGATGCTCAAGCTCGCCGAAATAGGTTCGTACTTCTTCCAGCTTCTCATGGAAAATTCCGATTGCCTGATCAATATCAATGTCCATATCATTAGCGGAGCCGTCGCCGGTATATTGATTGGTAGCTTCTTTCAGGGACGTGGCGATTCCGATAAAGTCAACAATCAGCCCGCCTTCTTTGCCTGGAAAAACACGGTTAACCCGTGCAATCGCCTGAATCAGGTTGTGTCCTTTCATCGGTTTATCGACATATAAAACGATAAGTTCGGCACATCAAAACCGGTCAGCCACATGGAGACGACGATGACCAATTTCAGCGGATCCTCTGTGTCTCTCAGACGGCTTTTGACTTCTTCTTGTTCTTCTTTCGTTTTAATATGGGCATAGTTGCTGCCCGGATTTTGCTCCCGCCATGATACCGGATCCTTGGAAACATTACCGGTCATGATAATTTCCACTTCCGGACAGTCATCGTGGCTTTTCAACTCATCATATAAACGAACAGCAATGGAACGGCTCATGCAGACAATCATGCCTTTTTGAACTGGATCTGCGGCCTGATTAAAATGATCCACAATGCTTCGCGACAGTCTGTTCAACCGTTTCGGTGTCCCTACAACTTTCTCAAGTGCTGCCCATTTCACCTTATACGACTGGGATTCTTCATCTTCCATGCCCACTTCATCGACTAAATTGGCGTATTCGCTGTCAATATCTGCTCCGTCAAAATCAAGCGGGATCATCCGGCTTTCATAATACAGGGGCAAAACAGCTTTATCTTCAACAGCCTGTGCCATATCATACTGGTGGATCACATGGCCGAAGATTGCTTCGGTGTTGTTGCCTAGCAAATTAACCGGTGTTCCGGTGAAGCCGACGAATGAAGCGTTGGGCAGTGCGTAACGAAGCTGGGCTGCATAGCCGCCGTCAAAACCGCTCTGTGTCCGATGCGCCTCGTCAGAAATCACAATAATATTGCTTCTGTCAGACAGGACTGGGTGTTTGGCCTCGCCTTCTTTCAAGCGGAACTTTTCAATCGTCGAGAAAACGATCTGGCCGCCCTCCCCTTTCAAAATATCACGCAGTTCATCCGCCTTTTGTGCATGATGAATGTGCCCGATCAGGCTATATCCTTCCGAAAAATGTGTCATGCAGCTGTTCATCGAGGTCATTCCGATCCACCTGTACCACAATCGTCGGATTACCCAAATCCCGATGTTTCGATAAAATCGTCGCATAAAACAGCATGCTGATACTTTTCCCGGAACCGGTTGTATGGTACATGACCCCGATTTTCCGGTCACCATCTGGATTTGTTGCACGGACAGTTTCCTTCACGGCAAAATTAACCCCGAAATACTGGTGGTATTTGGCGCCGATTTTCACCTTAGATTCGCCTTTATCCAAGTAAACAATGAAGTTGCGAATATAGTCCAGCAGCCGCTCCTTTTGAAACAGTCCTTGGATTAACGTCCGCATCGTATTGGCAACGTTATTATCGACGTTGACCCCATCAATCGTCTTCCATGAAGCAAAGAAATCATAGGCTGCATCCGGCATGCCGTGCATCGTTTCGATACCATCGGAAATGACCGTGAACGCGTTGTATTCAAACAGCTGGGAGATGTCATGCGTATAATTGCGGATTTGCCTGTAGGCATCATAGACCGTTACATTTTCGATATTTGGATTCTTCAGTTCAAAAACAATGAGCGGCAAGCCATTCACATAAATAATCACATCAGGTCTTCGCGGCATACGCCCTTCGATGGCCAACTGATTGACGACGAGAAAATCATTGTTTTCCGGCGTTTCCCAATCAATCGGATAGACGTGCTGCACCTTTTCCTCTCCGTTCTTGTCTTCGTAAACAAACTCGACACCTTTAACGCTCTTTTGGTGGAAGTTAAAATTCCGCTCTTGCCAGCCAACGCCTTCATTTAAAATAAACATATTTGCCAGTCCGCTGATCTCGCTGTCGGGAATCATGGAATACGTCTTTTGCAAAAAGGATTCCAGTCGCCCCCTCAAAACAACTTCCTGATTCCGCTCGCGTTCCCCACGCTGGTACAGTTCCTGACCATGTGCATACGTATAGCCCAGATTCTCCAGCCGCTCGATCGTCGTTTCCTCAAAATCCGATTCCATTAACCGCCCCATGTTCATCCCCCTCTCTTTACTGCAACGCGCTTTCTACCGTTTCCTTGGCTTCGGATACGTCTATTTCGCCGGATAGGAGTTTTGGCAGAAGGTAGTCGCGGGTTTGTTGTAGTATTAAACTTTCTTCGGTATTACATTTTATTTGTTTATCCCACTTACTGGCTAGTTCCTCGAATTTCTGAAGAGTACTATCCTCAGGAACAAGAACTTTTAAATTCTCCACATCTTTTTTATTTATAGAGTTAAATACAGTTCCCGAACCCATACTATCTATTACTTTAAACACATCTCTTAGTTTATAATATAAAAAGGCCTGGTGACCGGACTTGGATCTAAGTCCACATAAACCACGACCAATGACTATTGATTGATCAGCAACATTCATTCTTCCAACCGGAGCCCTGACACTTAACAAAATATCCCCACTATTAGCCACTTTCTTTTCAATCGTGGAAAAAGTTTGGTGTGATGGAAATCTAAAGCCAAAATCCTTTATGCCTTGGTGAAAAGGTAATCCGTTACCTTGGTTGTTATAATACTCAGATTTAGGTGACTGTCCCATATTTATATCAGCAAATTGATTAAGGGATACAACTTCCCACCCTTTTGGAATCATTCCTAACTCTGACTCTACAAACTCACTGTCCTGGAATGATCCAAAATCAACAACCAGTGTTTGTAAAGCGTCATGGCTATTTGTTCAAGTGTATGGTTGATTTTAGTATTAGTTTCAATTTTTTTGTCAATCGACCAAAGAATTGAAGTGATTTTGTTTTGTATATCCATAGGAGGTAATTTGATTTTAAATCTTTTTGCATCTGGTACACGAATATGACTTACTGTCGAGCCAGATCCTTCATGTGCTTTCATCTGATTTTGTAAAAATGGGCCCCTTAAGGAATAATATAAAAATTTGGGATCAACTTTCCTGTTATTTGCCCTATATTGCATCAACCTTTGTCCCAAAAAACCTTTTCATCTGTAGTTATTATTCCGACTTCTCCTAAAGGTGCCTCTCTGGTTAAAATCACATCATCTTTTGCGGAATCGATCTTCTTGTCCATTTTTGGTATGTCTCTTTTGTTACATGGTTAACATTCGAAAGATTTATTCTTCCATCTCTTACATTAGTTGTACGAACCATTTTATAAGGTGTTTCATAGTTTACTTTTGGGGCCGTTTTATTCACACAATCTACTATCTCATCACAAACTTCATCCAATTTGAAATCTCTCCACTCACTCACAACACCCCCTCCAAATCCTTCTTAATCTTCCCCTGGAGGCGGTTGGATTCTTCAAACTGCTCGAACAGCTTCGTCCTTAATTCTTCCATTTTTTCTTCAAATGGCACACCATCTTCTTCTACTTCTTCTGTACCGACATAGATTCCCGGTGTCAGTTTATAGTCGTTTTCTTTCACATCATCTATTGTTGCGACTTTGCAGAAACCGGGGACATCCTCAACTTTTTTCTCGTCATACTTAAACGTACGATAAACGTTGGCAATTTCATCGATTTCCTCTTCCGACAAGGCTTTTTGCTTCCGGCTTACCAGTGATCCTTTCTGCCGGGCGTCAATAAACAGAATGTCATTTTTCCGTTCGCGGTACTCACTTTTGCCATCACGGTTTTTACTCAGGAAAAAGAGACAGCACGGAATGCCGGTTGATAAAAATAATTTTTCCGGCAAAGCAACGATACAATCAATATGGCCATTGTCCACAAACCATTCGCGAACAGGTTTTTCTCCCTTAGCATTCGTTGTCATCGCGCCATTTGCCATCACATAGCCGGCTGAACCTTCCTCATTCAAATGATGGAAGAAGTGCTGCATCCACATATAGTTGGCATTCGAATCCGTAACAGGGCCGATTAAACGCGGGTCATCATTGGAAACCCGATCTGCTCCCCAGCCGTCCTGATTAAACGGCGGATTAGCAATGACATAGTCTGCTTTAACATCCGCGAACTGATCATCCAGAAGCGAATTGCCAAGGCGTATATCGGCGTTCATTCCATGCAGGAGCACATTCATTTTACCAAGGCGGGCGGTGGTTGTGACGTTTTCCTGCCCGTAAAAAGACAGCTCGTGCCGCCTCGGTGAATATTCTTCAGACTGGATGAACATACCCCCGGATCCGCACGCTGGGTCGAGCACCGTCCCTTTAATCGGCTCAAGCATACGCACAAGCAGGCTAACGACGGAATATGGCGTATAGAACTCGCCCCCACGCTGACCTTCCGTCGAGGCAAATTCCGAGATGAAATATTCATAGACCCTTCCAAGCACATCGACACTGCGTTCATCCTGGGCACTGAACACATCACGGGAGAAGATTTCAATCAAGCCGGAGACATTTTCAGCAGGCAAATTACTCCCCTGAAAAATACGCGGCAACATACCATCCAGATCTGGGTTTCCTCCTCTAAACGGTTCATCGCATTATCAAGAATTTCTTTGATATTCGGCTGTTTGGCATTCTTTAATATGTAGGACCAATGCGATTCTTCCGGTACGACATACACATTTTCCGCCATGTACATATCCGGATCCTCTTTCATAAATTGCTGTGTATCCTCATCAGGTACATACCAGTCACTCTTCGGATCCTTTACTAAACTATCAATTTCATCCCTGCGGAGTTCAAAACGATTCGATAAATAGCGCAGGAAAATTAAAGGCAACACATAATGTTTATAATCAGCCGGTGCCACACTGCCACGCATATTCGTAGCGGCATCGAACAAGTCTTTTTGAAAATTAATATCTGCTTTGGCAGGCATCGTCTTTCACCTCAAATAGTCGTTATAGTCAAATTTTATCATAATCAGGCACAAAGGACGATGAAAACTATCAAAAATATGCTGGTTTGAACTAGAAAGAAGACCGGCCGAAATTAGACAAACACTTTCAGTTAACTGCCTTTCCATTTTACATTCATCTCGAATAATGTATTGTAAACATAAAGAATCATTAGGGAAAGGAGTGATAACGATTGAGAATACAAACTATGAACAGAGAAGTCATGAGTCAAGGTTATACGAATTAGAGGCTCGGCTGAACGTATTAGAACAATCATTAGAATCAAAGGCAGATACAAAAGATGTTATCCTAAAAATCGATGACTTGATTAAAGAAAAAGAGCTTATCACCAAATCGGAATTAAACAACTTTCAAAAGAAAATGGAAGCAATGCTGCACGCCTATCAGGTTAAACTATTAAAATGGATAGTAGCTTCCGGGATCAGTTCTGTAGCTGCCATCGCAGCAATCATTCGTATCTTTGTTTGAATGATTAATATTTCCTTCTCGATTCGATCTTTCTCCTTAGTGCCCCCTCTTCTACCTCTATAATCGAAATAAATCAACAAAAGGGGCATGAAATAATAATAAATTTCATGCCCCCAAATCCAATTTCTTTTCGATTATAGTTATAAAGGAAGTCTCAGTTTAACCGAAACGCACGAGGAAGTATTTCTTTTTCCCGCGTCTGATAATAGTAAATTGATCATCAATGCGGTCTGTTTCATCTACAGCATACTGCAGATCCTGCTGGCGTTCACCATTAATATAGATTGCGCCGTTTTTGATATCTTCCCTTGCCTGTCGCTTGGAAGATGAAATAGACGCTTCAACGAGCAATTCAATCAGACCGATTTCCGCTTTGGAAGCTTCATATGTTGGCACATCTTTAAACCCTTGCTCGATATCGCCTACGGAAAGATCTTTCAAATCTCCGCTGAACAGTGCATCCGTTATTTTCTGCGCCTGCTGCAAATCTTCCTTGCTGTGAACCATTGCTGTCATTTCTTCAGCCAGCCGCTTCTGTGCCAGCCGTTGTTCCGGACGGTTTTCCAGTTCATTTTGAAGTTCATCCAACTCGTCTTGCTCAAGAAATGTAAAGTAGTGTAAAAACTTCATGACATCTCGGTCATCGGTATTAATCCAGAACTGGTAAAATTCGTACGGTGTTGTTTTTTCGGATCCAGCCAGACAGCACCACCTGCCGTCTTGCCAAATTTGCTGCCATCCGCTTTCGTAATCAGCGGTACAGTCAAACCGAAAACATGAACTTCCTCTTCTTCATTTTCCCGGGAGCGGCGGATAAGTTCCATGCCTGCCGTTATATTCCCCCACTGGTCACTGCCGCCAATTTGCAGGGTGCAGTTCTCCTGCTCATGCAATTTTAGAAAATCAAGCGACTGCAGAATCATGTAGCTGAATTCGGTATAGGAGATGCCCTCTTCAATCCGGGCTGATACCGATTCCTTACCCAGCATGTAGTTGATTCCAAAATGTTTGCCGGCATCACGGAGAAAATCAATGACCGACATGTTCCCAAGCCAGTCATGGTTATTCCGGGCACGTGCTGCATTGGAGCCGGAATCGAAATTAAGCAGCCTGGCCAGCTGCTGCCGTATTTTGTCACTATAACCGTGAACAACGGATGCCTCATTCAAGGAACGTTCTGCTGAGCGGCCGCTTGGATCGCCAATCATCCCTGTTCCGCCGCCAATCAGAGCAATCGGTCTATGGCCGGCTCGCTGGAAACGTTTCAGCATAATAATCGGCAGCAAGTGCCCGATATGCAGGCTGTCGGCCGTCGGATCAAAGCCACAGTATAAAGTCACTTGATTTTCGTTTAAATGCGTTTGTAATCCTTCTTTGTCTGTCGTCTGCTGTACTAGACCGCGTTTTTCAAGATCCTGTAAAATGTCCATTGCTTTCACTCCAATTTTTAGTGTTTTACATAAAAATAAAAGGCTATTTTCTAAAAGACTGGTTGCTTTTTGCCTCACTCTAGTGAATAAAACCCTGCTGAACAATTTATATAAAATGCGACATAACCTTTTGAATGCCTTTCCCCAATTCTATCGGGACTGAGTGCTAGCTCGTCGCTGCGGAAAAACACTCGCTTTCACCACTCCGGGTACAAGCGCGACATCTGCTCAAGCTTCCTTTGGGTGCATTCACAGTGTCTTCTTTGCCTGGAGCAGCAGCTCAGCCTCCTCGGAGCAAAAAACGCTCACTGCGGGGTCTTCACTTGCTGCTCTTCCCCTAGGGGTCTCGCATTTTTCCGCAGCTTAGTGTCGTGTTCTTTCCTAGCGAGAGAAAACTCTTTAGAACTAATTTCATTGGTTTCAACATTCAATATGCAGAACTTCATTGCCAGCGGAGGCAATATACGCAGACTCCTATGGGAACAGCACGTGTCCGAAGACCCCGCAGGAAAGCGGTCTTTGCTTTCCGAGGAGGCTGAGGCCGTGCCCATGGAAAGCGAAGTCTATTGCCGTAGCGTCTTTGAGCACTTAACAGTAATTAGAACAGGAGATAGCCTCGCTAATGAGAATTTTCACTATGTCGCAGTTTATATCTACTGCACTGAAAGACAACAAAGCTTACGAAAAGGCAAAATAAAAAAACGCCCCTCGCAAAAGCTAAGGGACGAGTATGTACTCGCGGTACCACCCTTGTTACACATGTATACCTGTGCCACTTCAGGGTTTCTAACGGTGATGCCACCGTCTTCCCCCGGAAACAATCCGACCCCGGCCAAAATCTGGCTGTTTCCAAAAGAAGATAGCTCCAGATTGTAATTCGCCTGCAAATGTGTACTGACTCCCACCGCCCGTCAGCTCTCTGTTAACAGCGATTTGCGTAGCTACTCCGATCCTTCAGCGCGTATGATATAACATTATTCTCTATTCATACCACAACTGTAACACAAATGCAATATTCAAACGTGAATTTTCTATGCCACAGTTTCTGCTGCTATGCTATAATAGGCTTGATTCAGGGGAGGTTTTTATAGTGAATTTCAAGCAATCATTAGAAAAATACATACACAAACTAAAAACAGCCTGGGGGAAGCTACGTTCACATCGATACGCGGAAAGAGTGCAATCAGCATGGCAGACAGGGAAAATCCAACAAACTTCAAGGATTAGCTATGATGTTGTTTGGAATATCATCTTATTTTTCCTGATCATTGGCGTTATCGGGGCATTCTTTGCTGGAGGTATAGGTGCAGGCTATTTCGCATCACTTGTGAAAGATGAACCGGTACGGGCGTATGAAAGTATGAAACAAAACGTTTATAACTACGAGGAAACCTCATCGCTCTACTTTGCCGGTGATAAATACATTGGCGACGTGCGCTCCGATTTGTACCGCGAAGAAGTAGCACTGGATAATATCCCGGACGTGTTGAAAAATGCTGTTATTGCAACAGAGGATGAATATTTTTACGAACATAACGGGATTGTGCCAAAAGCCATCGTCCGGGCCCTTATGCAGCAAGTAACAAGTGCCCCGACACAATCAGGTGGAAGTACATTGACCCAGCAGCTTGTCAAAAATCAAATACTGACAAATGAAGTATCCTTCGAACGAAAGGCAAAGGAAATTTTAATCGCAATGCGACTGGAGCGTTTTTTTTGACAAAGATGAAATCCTGGAAGCGTATCTGAATATTGTCCCGTACGGACGTGACGCTTCAGGCGGCAACATCGCCGGCATTCAGACCGCAGCACAGGGGATATTTGGCATTGATGCATCAGAAGTGAATCTTCCTCAAGCAGCTTATCTTGCCGGCATGCCGCAAAGCCCGTCATACTATACACCGTTTACAAATGCAGGCGGACTGAAAAGCGAGGAAGGAATCCAGCCCGGCATCAACCGGATGAAAACAGTATTGGACAGAATGCATGAGGCGGGTTATATCACGAAGGAAGAATATGAGAAAGCACGAAATTATGATATCGCAGCTGACTTTACTGACGAATCACCATCACCGATTGAAACATACCCAGACCTGACATTTTTAGCCCAGAAACGTGCCAAGGGGATTATCAAGGAGCACCTGGCTAAAGAAGACGGCTATACAATGGAAGACCTTCAAAACAACGAAAAGCTAATGGAAGAATACGCCATACGCGCCGATCGTGCTCTAAGGCAGAATGGGTACGAAATCCATACAACCATTGATAAAAACGCACGATGCCTTTAAAAAAACTGCCAAAAACTACGAGCATTATGGGCCTGACTGGACAGGATATGAGACAGATGAAGAAACCGGCGAAAAGAAAAAATCACCCAGCAAATCCAGACAGGCGGCATCCTGATTGAGAATAAAACCGGCCGGATCATCAGTTTGTCGGTGGCCGGGACAATAGTATAGATAGCCAGTTCAATTATGCCACATCGGCAACAAGACAAAACGGAAGTACCATGAAGCCTATCCTGACCTATGCACCTGCATTTGAAAAAGGTGTCATACAACCAGGGACGCCAATTGCCGACGTCAGAAAAAGCTATTCAACACCACAGGTCCCTATGTACCGCATAACTATGGTGGTGGTTATCACGGAATCGTACCGGCCCGGAAAGCACTGTATAATTCATATAACATTCCGGCCATTGAGATTTATGATCGGATTAGGGGACAGGATCCAGTCAGTGAATTCTTGGAACCAATGGGAATCACAACTATCGGAGAAAATGAATATGCCAACCTTTCCCTAGGAATTGGCGGTCTTACGGAAGGGGTCACCGTTGAGGAAAACGTGAATGCATTTGCGACATTTGGCAATCAGGGTAAATTTGTTGACGCCCATATAATCGAGAGGATTACCGACCAGGAAGGCAATGTTATCTTTGAATATGAGCCGGATCCAGTTGACGTATTTTCACCGCAGACAGCGTATCTAACTCTGGATGTGATGCGCGATGTGCTCGACCGCGGAACGGCAACCTACCTGCAGTCGCAGTTGAAATACAATCATGTTGACTGGGCGGGTAAGACTGGTACATCAGATGACTATAAAGATGCCTGGTTCGTCGGTGTGAATCCAAATGTGTCCATGGGAGTCTGGATCGGATATAGGGAAGGGAAAAACATCCAATGCCCTTCCTGTTCGCTAAGCTACAGCCAGCGGAACCAGACACTTTGGGCGGAGCTAATCAATGCAGCATCCGACATTAATCCGGAATTAGTAGCACCAGAGAAAAGTTTTGAACGGCCGGACGGAATTGTGTCCCGCAGTTATTGCGCCATCTCGGGTAAGCTGCCATCGGAACTTTGCCAAGAAGCAGGATTGGTAAAAACAGATATTTTCAATGCAAAATATGTACCGACAGAGAAAGATGACAGTCTCATAAGAGGATCCTATGTAATGGTTGACGGAAAAGCTGTCATAGCAGGAGACAATACACCTGATGAGTTTATCGAAGGAGACGGAATCACCTTCAATCCGGAGTTTCTGGAACAAAAAGGATTTGACCGTCTCGGCGATCTTTCCAGTCTATTCCCGCGCACCAACCGGGATGCATGGGAGAAAATAGGTCTGCCGCAATCAGACATCAGTAATCAGACAATTGAAGATGATGGTGAACGTCCATCTGCACCTGGTTCGGTTTCCGCTTCCGGCAGCAAACTATCTTGGAATGCATCAGGCAGCAGCGATGTTGTCGGTTACCGCATTTATCGTGCTGGAAATCCGGATGGTTCATTCAGCCTTATCGGTAGTACAACAGGAACAAGTTTCACCTTCTCCGAAAAGAAAGGTGTCTATCGAGTCAAAGCAGTGGATTACTTTGGACTCGAATCGAGAGCATCAAAACAAGCAGTTGTCGGGAATTTTTCCAAAACCGAATCAGATAAAGAGAACGGTGATAATACAGAGTCCGACAATAACAACAGTGATAGCAATGATAAACAGAATGACAATAAGCAAGACGAAGGCGGAAACAATTCCAGCGACAATGGTAACGCCGATAAGCACAAAAATAATGATCAAAATGACAGCAGCAAAGACAAAGACAAAAAAAAGGACAGTGAGAACGAAGGGGGTTAATTCCCCCTTCGTTTTTTCACTTTTAATTTCTGTTATCACTAAAAAATAAGACTATTTTCCTGTATAATAAGATGTAAGAAACACCAGTGAGCAGCTATAACAAGGCGGTGAATAAATGGAGCACGTGAAAACCTACTACTCCAATGTACGCGATACTCCAGACGGTCCTATTGTTATTGAAGGGCCACTTTCATCAGGGGCATTGACCAAATACTATTTCCATGAACACCTGACTGCATTCCGACCTGCATCAAAACAATTTGAAGCAATCCGCAGCATTGCTGACTTTACCGAGGGCAGGATTATCATTGCCAGGACAGAAGATACCATCATTGGTTATGTTACGTACCTACACCCTGATCCAATGGAACGCTGGTCGAAATTCAATATGGAAGATCTGATTGAACTGGGGGCGGTTGAGGTCATTCCAAAATACCGCGGTGCAAAAATAGCCTCAGGCCTGCTGGAAGTTTCCATGATGGATGATTACATGGAAAACTATATCATCATCTCTACTGAATACTACTGGCACTGGGACCTTGATGGCACAAGACTAAGTGTGTGGGATTACCGGAAAGTCATGGAGAAAATGATGGCCGCAGGGGGGTTGCTGCCTGCACCGACCGATGATCCAGAAATTATTTCCCATCCGGCAAACTGCCTGATGGTCCGGACCGGCAGCAGCGTTCCGGAAGCATCCGTTAAACAGTTTGATGAACTGCGTTTTTTGCAGCGGCACCAATACCGTAACATGAGGGAGGGGCTATAAATGCTCGTCGAAGAAATTATGAAGACAAATGTGTTAACACTTCCCCCAACAGCAACAATTGCAGATGCCTTGAAGCTGCTGCGGGAAAATCATATTCGGCATATTCCCATCGTGAGGGAGAGCAATCAGGTTATCGGCATTGTTTCTGACCGTGATGTTCGTGATGCGTCCCCTTCTATATTTGATGATGGAAGCAATCAGTACCAGCTAAATAATGAAATACAGTCCATCATGAGCCAGCCAGTTTTAACGGTTCATCCATTGGATTTTGTGGAAGAAGTTGCCCGGATTTTTACGATGAGACAATCGCCTGCCTTCCTGTTGTCAGCAATAACACCTTAACTGGAATAATTACTGAAAAAGAGATGCTCTACACTATGATTCTATTGACAGGAACCAATGTCCAAAGTTCCCAGATCGAAGTGAAAGTGCCCCATAAGCCGGGAATACTTCCGGAAGTAGCAGCCGTTTTCGGACAGCGCAAAACAAATATAACATCTGTTCTCATGTACCCGTTCAACGATGATCCGAATTACAAAATACTGGTCTTTCGCATCCAGACCATGAATCCTGTGCCACTGATTCAGGACTTACGGGATGCCGGCTATGAATTGATGTGGCCGAATAACATAGCGGAGCCTAAACTATGACATGCCGTTCATCATTTATATACGCTGATGACTTCTTAACCTATCACTTTCATTCGGATCATCCGTTCAATCAGCAGCGGGTTTCGTTGACAAAAGACCTGCTCGAAGCAAGCAATCTCTTGTTGGCTCAAGATATACAAGAGCCACGGACGGCAACTGACAAAGAAATCGCGCTGTTTCATGCCCCCGAATACATTCAAGCAGTCAAAAGAGCGGGACATGGGCACTTGTCGGAAGAGGAAGGGCTTGAGCATGGCCTGGGAACCGAGGATACACCCATGTTTGCCCATATGCATGAGGCATCAAGCCATCTTGTCGGGGGCACATTAACTGCAGTAGATGAGGTGCTGCAAGGCAAGTCAGACCATGCCCTCAACCTGGGAGGTGGGCTTCACCATGGTTTCAAACGGAAAGCGAGCGGGTTCTGTATTTATAATGACGGAGCCATTGCCATCAAATACATCCGAGAGAAATACGATTTAAAAGTATTGTATGTTGATACGGATGCCCATCATGGTGATGGTGTACAATGGGCCTTCTACGATGACCCTAATGTATGCACCCTTTCCATTCATGAGACTGGACGCTACCTGTTCCCGGGTACCGGTAGTATCAGCGAACGCGGTATCAAAGAAGGTCATGGCCATTCCTTCAACATTCCTATTGATGCGTTTACTGAAGATGAATCATTTCTGTCTGTTTATGAGTCGGCCATCAGAAAAGTGGCAGCTTTCTTTCGACCTGAAGTTATTTTGACACAGAATGGGGCCGATGCACATGTGCTTGATCCACTCACACATTTATGTACCACTGCAGCAGCATTTGAGCGCATTCCGCAAATTGCCCATGAACTGGCACACCAGTACTGTAATGGACGCTGGATTGCCCTCGGTGGAGGCGGATATGACATGTGGCGAGCTGTACCACGTGCTTGGGCACAAATTTGGAGTGTCATGAAAACTGGTGATATACAAAGAACATCCCTCCCGGATAAATGGCTGGCGAAATGGCAGGCTGAATCCCCTGTTAAACTGCCGGATACATGGGAAGACCCTAAAGACATTGTTCCGAATATTCCCAGAAAGGCTGACATCACGGAAAAGAATGAAAAAGCTCTGCTCAGTGCAATGAAATATGCTCAGGACCGATCGGCTAATATATAAAAAGCAAGTGCTACCCTTAAGGGATGGCACTTGCTTTTCTTTTATTATGCTCAGCATCATTTTGCACAGAATTTCACATCGTTATTGGGAGGATTGACCATCCTTCTCCATAATAACCATTTCCACCCGTCTATTCTTTTTCCAATTAGCCTCAGATGTATTCGGGACAATCGGTCTGGTATCCCCGAAACCTGCTGCTGTAAAACGTGACGGGGCAAAATCATTCCGGGAAATCAGATAGCGAATGACAGTGCTGGCTCTCGCACCTGACAATTCCCAGTTGGATGGGTATCGGTAACTGGAAATCGGCCGATTGTCCGTATGCCCTTCCACCCTCACATTATTTGGTATATTCGCTAGAAGGTTGCCGATTTTATCCAAAATGGTTTACCGGAATCAAGTATTTCCGCTTCCCCTGTTTCAAACAAGATACTTTCCTGTAAAACAAGAACGACACCGCGGTCGGTCCTGCTCGCGGAAATGACATTATTCAGTTCGTTGTTGTGCAAATATTGCTTTACACTTTCCATCAGGTCGTCCAATGAATCCTGTTCCGTTTCTTTTGTCTGACCGGTACGCTCACGCTGCGCCGGTTTTTCGAATTCATTGGTGTTTTTTCCACTTTCCTCGTCACTTGTATGTTCAGTCGGATTTTCCATCGGTACCGGAGATGGATGAAAGTCAAAGATCATCCGATTCCTGAACGATTCGGAAAGGGCATCAAATTTAACCATGTCGATTTGAGACATGGAAAAGAGCAAGATAAAAAAGACCAGAATCAGTGTCACCATATCCGAATACGTGACCATCCATTTTGGCGCCCTGCCATTGTCCCGTTTTTTCAGACGTCTACGTTTCATTGACATGTTCCCCAGTCATTTTAGTGTCCTCATTCGGTTCCTTCGCGGTTTCATTGGAAAGGAATGCACGCAATTTTCCTCCAGGATCCTTGGATTTTGCCCGGACTGAACACCAATAACACCTTCAATGATGATTTGTCTGATAAACATTTCCTCTTCCGTCTTCTGCTCCAACTTATTTTTCATCGGAATAAAGACAAGATTGGCCAGGACAGTTCCATACAATGTCGTTAAAAGGGCAACCGCCATATTCGGCCCAAGTGTTGCTGGGTCAGTAAGGCTATTAAGCATGAGGACGAGCCCGACCAACGTTCCAATCATCCCCCAGGCCGGTGCGTATTCTCCTGCCTTTTCAAGAATCGCCCGTCCACGATAATGACGCTCCTCCATGGCTGTAATTTCCGCATTCATGATATCTGAAATCACTTCGGGCTCTATTCCGTCGACAGCCAGCAGAATTCCTTTTTTCAGAAATTCATCATCCACTTCGTCCATTTCATTTTCCAACGCTAAAATACCTTGCCGGCGGGCACGTTCCGCCAAATGGATAAACTTCTCAACAAGTTCCGTCATCCGCTGATCGTTCTTATGGAATGTTTCCTTGATGACGTTACCGGTTAATTTAATTTGCTCCATTTTAAAATTAATCAGGAGTGATGCAGTCAATCCGCCGATAACCACAAAAATAGAAGCAACATCCAAAAAGGAAGAGACTCCTTCCGTTCCTCCCTTGGAAAGGATTGCTAGCATTATCATAATAAACCCAAGTGTAATGCCGATTGGTGTCAGTATATCTGTTTTTCGCATTGTCTCGCTCCCCGGAACCTTGTTGAAACCTATGAGACAGGTTACTTCTTATATCGGCATATTGATCAGTTTGTTGAGTTTCTTTCGACAATCCGATGCGGAAGAATGACTTTTTCTCCTCCACTTCTTCCTTATTCATATATTTGGTCAATAGACGCATGGCAACAGCACCAATATCATACATTGGCTGTACGATGGTAGACAGTGTCGGGCGTACCATGGTTGCCAGTCTTGTATTGTCAAACCCGAAGACCTCAAGATCTTCCGGTACTCGAAAGCCCCTGTCCTGGGCCCCATGAATGACTCCCAATGCCATTTCATCTGAGGCAACAAATACGGAAGAAGGCTGTTCGTCTTTGGCTAAAAGCTGTTCCGCCGCCTCCAGACCTGAGTCATAGGAATAATCACCTTTAAGAATGTACGCATCATCAAGAGTGACAGACTTTTCTTCATGTGCCCGCACATAGCCATTATATTTCTGTTTATTGATTAGCGTATCATCGACACCAGAGATGAACGCAATTCTGGTGTTTCCTTTCTCAATCAAATAAGAAGTTGCCTCAAATGCTGCAGCTTCATAGTCAATATTCACCGATGGAATTTTGTCCGTTTCATCATAGGTTGCTGCCAGAACAACCGGTACGGATGAACTTTGGAACTGCTCCACATGTTCCTCTGAAATATCGCCACCCATGAACAAAATTCCATCTACCTGCTTCTCCAGCATGGCATTAATAAGGCGCAATTCTTTATCTTTGTTCTGATCAGAGTTACTCAAAATAATATTATACTTATACATCGTCGCAATATCTTCAATGCCCCGCGCCAGTTCAGCAAAAAAGATACTGGAAATATCTGGAATAATGGCACCTACCGTTGTTGTTTTTTACTTGCCAATCCGCGGGCAACCGCATTTGGACGGTACCCAAGTTCCTGAATCGTTGCCAGAACCTTCTTGCGTGTTACCGGTTTTACATTCGGATTACCATTGACAACCCGTGAAACAGTTGCCATAGAAACATTCGCTTCTCTTGCTACGTCGTATATTGTTACTGTCATGCTTGACCTCCTAGCCAGATTACTAATTCGATTCCTTTTCCCATTATAATACTCTACAATGCCATAAACACAAAAATTAAAGGCTGTACACTTGTGAGGACAATAACGGTATCTGTCCCGCTTTTTGGAGGGCAGATACCGCAGACATAAAATTGTCATTTAATTTCATACCATGGAAGCACTGCGTCCAGATTCGGAAAATGCTTGCAGTTCATCCATGAATTTCTCGAAAGTCGGAATGTCCATTTGCTGTGCAGCATCGGACAAGGCTACCGCCGGATCCGGGTGAACTTCTGCCATAACTCCATCAGCACCAATGGCCAGAGCTGCTCTTGCCGCTGGAAGCAGGAGATCACGCCGGCCTGTTGAGTGCGTAACATCGACCATGACAGGTAAATGTGTTTCCTGCTTCAAGATCGGAACCGCTGAAATATCTAGTGTGTTTCTGGTAGCTTTCTCGTAAGTCCTTATTCCTCGTTCACAGAGAATGATATTGCCATTCCCTTTTGCGATAATATATTCGGCAGCATTCAGAAACTCAGAAATGGTTGCAGACATACCGCGTTTCAAAAGAACAGGTTTATCTACCTCACCTGCAGCCTTCAGCAATTCAAAGTTTTGCATGTTCCGGGCACCAATCTGGATAACATCAAGATAGTCGGCTGCCTTTTCGATATCTGCAGGATTAACTATTTCACTGACAACTGCAAGCCCGGATTCATCAGCAACCTTTTTCAATACTTTCAGCCCTTCCAGTCCAAGTCCCTGGAAATCGTATGGTGACGTCCTCGGTTTAAATGCACCACCGCGAAGCAGATTGACTCCCTTGCTTTTTACTGCTTTAGCTACTTCTGACACCTGGTCATAGCTTTCAACGGCACACGGTCCCATCACATGGTGTACATTTCCGTCGCTATTTTTTCCCCTTTTATATCAATGATCGTGTTTTCCGGCTTTTTCTTGCGGGAAACGAGTAATGCTTTGCGGTGGTCATCTTCCTGCAATTCGAGACTTGCTTTAAATATTTCTTTAAAGATATGTTCGATCGTTGAATTTTCAAAAGGACCTTCATTTTGCTTTGTCAATTCATCCAGCATCTTACGCTCCCTGACCGGATCAAAGCGATTGATGCTCTGTTTATTTTTCACCTTTCCTATCTCCTGTGCAATTTCAGCACGCTGATTGATTAAGCCCAGCAGTTGTTCGTTGATGCTGTCTAACTGCTCTCGAAGCTGCTCTAATTCGTTACTCATGGAAACCCCTCCTGCTACGGTTTTATTCTGAAAATAGACCACATTTGAATAATTAGAGACCATTATATAGTAAAGTCTTTTCTTTGTCACCCCTAAATTCATTATTTTTTATTTTATAGAACAAACGGGCTCTTACATAACAAAACCGGTGAATCATTCACCGGTTTTTCTTTCTACTGATCTGCTATGTCATTAGCTGCGGCAGATTCGCTCTGTCCGTCTCCGCCAGTTTCTGTATCCTGTACAGGTGATAGTTTTTGTGCTTTTTGCACAAGTCTGGTTGTGGAGTCATTAGCTTTCTCTTTCCACTCAGACCCTTTCACATATGCCTTGTCCTTCCATTCGGATCCTTTATCAACGGCTGTTTCTTTCCATTCAGATCCCTTCACATATGCTTTGTCTTTCCAGTCACTCGCACGATGCTTCAATTCCACTGTTCCAGAGTTAAGATCGCTGCGCAATTCAGTACCGGTCTTTGGTGCCAGCAGCAGCGCTGTCAAAGCGCCGCCAAGGGCACCAATGATAGAGCCAAGAACAAAATCCTTCCCGTTGAAACTTTTTGCTTCGTTGTTTTCCATCCGAATTCCTCCTCTTTAAAGGTCGTTCAAAAATAATCAATGTAGCCTATTTGTTCTTTTTCTTTCTCCAGAAATCAACAATTGCATTTCCCCATTTCAGTACTTCCGAGGCCTTCTCCTGATCGTGTGCAGCTGCTCTGGAAACACTGTCTGACCATCTCCGTAATGAACCATTCAGGTTATTTGCTGTTTCCCCAATCCCTTGAGCACTATCAAATAAACCATTCAATTTTTTCCGATTTCTGATTTACATCATCGGCCAATTTATTTGTTTTCTTTAACAGTTCGGCTGTTTCTGTTGTGACCCCCTGCATCTGGACTTCCAGATTCTCCAGCGTATCGGTCGCATTGGTCATGGTGCGCTGCATAGCTTTCAGCGTTATAACCGTGTAAATAACAAGCACTGCCAAAGCAACTGCGGCAATTAATGCAGCAATGTACAACATGATTTCCATTACACTATCAGCTCCTTCATTTCAGCAATCGGTAGGTGGAATGGCAGACACATGCAAAGAGACCTTTTCAGCTATTCCCCACTGCCAATGATTAAAAACATCACCCGGATCGTCCACGCATTCCATACACCCATTTATCCCTACTATAACGGATTATTTCTTTCATTTCGACAAATATGCAGGAAAATCCTTTCAAAAACATTAGAAAACTTGGCTTGTCGCCAGGTTTAATGGCGACAAGCCAAGCTGCACTTATCAGGTCATCCATACTTATAACTTCTGACATTATAAAAAAAGCCTGGGGTACAGGCTCTTTCTTTAAGCGTTCATTATATCATTTCTCTGAGATGCCAATCTCTGTGATGCTAACTCCTGTTCGTAAGCCTCCTGGAATTTCTGGATATCCCCTGCTCCCATAAAAAGCAGTACACTGTCTTCTGCATTCAGCAGCACTTCTGTATTAGACAGCTCCAAAATAGCACTTCCATCAATTCGTTCCTGCAAATCGTGAATCGTCAGTTTTCCGCTGTCTTCTCTTGCGGAGCCGAATATATCACATAGATAAACCTGATCGGCCAGATCTAGACTGTCGGCGAATTCCTGCAGAAAGGTTTTCGTTCGGGTGAATGTATGCGGCTGAAAGATAGCAGTAATTTGTTTATCGGGAAATTTCTTACGAGCTGTATCAATCGTCGCTGTTATCTCCTTTGGATGATGTGCATAATCATCAACCAGAATCTGACTGCCGATCTGTTTTTCCGTGAACCTGCGTTTAACACCCTCAAAGCTGTTAAGTTTTTTAATCGTTTCGGTTTTCATATCCTCATAGTGGCAAATGGCAATCACGGATAGTGCATTCAGCACATTATGCTCGCCATACATCGGGATTTCAAATGTATCATAATACGTATTGCGGACGAATACATCAAACTCCGTGCCTTCAGCTGTTTCCCTTACGTGCTGTGCCTGGAAATCATTCGTACTGGAAAACCCGTAGTATACCACTGGTACTTTGGCCTGTATTCGCTGCAGCTGTTCGTCATCCCCACAGGCAATGATACCTTTTTAACTTGATCCGCCATTTCCTGAAAGGCGTGAAAAAACGTCATCAATACTTGTGAAATAGTCTGGATGATCAAAATCTATGTTTGTCATGATCGCATAATCCGGTTTGTAGCTGAGAAAGTGGCGGCGGTATTCACACGCCTCAAACACGAAATATTTACTGTCCACATGACCTTTGCCGGTACCATCACCAATCAAATAGGAAATGGGATAGGACGCATCAAGAACATGGGCCAGTAAACCAGTCGTCGATGTTTTTCCATGTGCTCCTGTGACAGCAATACTCGTATATTGCTTCAGCCATTCCCCTAAAAATTCATGGTAGCGATAAAAAGTTAATCCTTTTCGTTGTGCTTCTTTTATTTCCGGATGATTATCTGAAAAAGCATTACCCGCAATGATGGTGCAGCCGTTCTTGATGTTTGTTTCTGAAAAAGGGAAGATTGGAATGTTTTTTCCTCTAATGCTTTTGTGTGAAAAATCGCTTCTCAACATCAGACCCCTGCACTTTTTCCCCGGAATCATGAAGGATATGGGCA
Source organism: Lentibacillus juripiscarius JCM 12147 (assembly GCA_001311805.1). The sequence goes on from BBCA01000023.1 coordinate 35,185, forward strand.
AGTGCACTCATTCCGGTTCCCTTTATACCAATAAATGGTAAGTTGTCATAAAAAAGAACCTCCAAAAATATGTCTGAAACAATTTCCGCAACTAGCGTTGACGCTAACAGCTATTCAGCTATTATAGCAAATTGCCGCAAAGAATGAAACAACAGCCAGAGCAACAGGACCAAATGCCTGGTTTATTTTATACCGTCATTCATTCGTCAGCATCCTGCGGGAAGTATTCGACTTTTTCCATCCGCTGATTAGGCCTGTAGCGCCGTCCTTCTTTAGCCTCGGGAACACCATTGAACAACACATTATCCCCGGTGAACCCTATGTTGATTCTCAGCAGGCTGCCCCCGACGCCATACATGTCGACAGGTACACCTTTTTCCTCAAAATAGCTGATCCGGTTTTCCGTAAATCCACCGCTAACCATAATCTTCACATGGGAAAAACCCTCATCATCCAGTGCTTTCCTCAAGGCAAAAACGAGTTCGGGATTAGTGCCTCTCGGATCAAAGGTGCCCATTAAATGATGGTTCCGCAAAAGTATTTATCAACAAGTGTTCTGGATGTATCGATACGTACTGCTTCAAGTTCCTCCCCAAAGGCGTGGGCCACTTTTAGCGAATCTGTGATCACATCATTGTTATAGTCCACCAGTGCAACCAGTTCATCTTCGGGGTATATTTCATGATAGGCTTTTGACGCTGCAACGACATCGCCGCGAAACATCTGAATCATAGCATGCGGCATGGTGCCCATCCCTTCTTTTCCCCACCACTCATTCATTGCATGGGTTGCCTGTGCAGTTGAGCCGCCAATGAATGCTGCATAACCATCACCGGCCTGCTGTGTATAATGGTCATCACGGTCACCCATGAAAATAACCGGTTTCTGTTTTCTTGATGAATTGGCCGCTTTTACCACATTATATACATTCGTAGCCACTGATGTTCTTCTTGCCAAAATTCCATCAATAATTCCTTCTAAAAACCCGAACTGCTGGTAAGCGCCGGAGATGGTCAGTACTGTTTCATACGGGCCGATTTTATCTCCATCTTTCAATGAGTGAATTTCCAGCTTTTCCGGCTCATCAGCGAAGGTATGTACGAGTGCTATCGCTTCGTCTGTGCCACACAGCACCGCTTCACTGGTTTTTGAAAAAACTGCATGGTCACATGATTATTTGGCTGCTTTTTTCTGCTATTTCTTTCGTTTTCAGAAAGTAAACAGCTGAAAACCATCCTTCTTTAATCCGTTCATCGAACTTGAATGTTTTATTCGTCAAGCGCTTAATGTCGCCATTCAATTTTTGGTGATTTCCTTCATACCGTTTCTCCTCGTATACAAAAAGATTTTTAAAAAATACATTCTCCCTTATCATATAAAAAGAAGGGGAACTAGACAAGTGGCTTTTTAGTTTTCTATTTGCGCAGCAGTCACAAGAACTTCGCGCGGTTTGCTGCCGTTTTGCTGTGCGATAATGCCTTGGTTTTCCATAGCATCCATCAGTCTGGCAGCTCGGTTGTAGCCAATTTTGAACTGCCGCTGCAGGAGCGACGTGCTCGCACTGTCATGCTGCACAACAAAATCAATCGCATCCTCAAGCAAGTCATCTGTTTCGTCATCCTTCGTTATCTGAGCCAGCAGCTGATCCTGCTCAAATTGGTATTCCGGCTCAGCAATGGATCGTGCATAGTCGGTCACCCGATCAATTTCATCATCCGAAACAAATGCGCCTTGTATTCGTACACTTTTGCCTGCACCGTTTTCCGTGAACAGCATATCGCCATTACCAAGCAATTTTTCGGCACCGCTGGCATCCAGAATCGTTCTGGAATCGACTTGTGACGACACACTAAAGGCGATGCGAGTCGGAATATTTGCTTTAATCAGGCCTGTAATAACGTCAACGGACGGGCGCTGAGTGGCAAGCAGCAAATGTATGCCACAAGCACGTGCTTTCTGGGCAATCCGGCTAATGGCATCTTCCACGTCCTGTGGTGCAGCCATCATCAAATCGGCAAGTTCGTCAATTACAATGACGATAAACGGCATTCTTTCCTCTTGACGATGTTCCCGGGCCATTTTTGGTTGAATCGTTTGACGTCCCGGACACCTTCCTGAACAAACTTATCATATCGTTCTTCCATCTCGCCTACCGCCCATTTCAGAGAAGCTGTTGCCGCTTTGACATCCGTAATCACAGGTGATAAAAGGTGCGGAATGCCATTGAACGGTGCCAGTTCAACCATTTTAGGGTCAATCATTAAAAATTTCACTTCGTCATGGTTTGCTTTATACAAAAGGCTGATCAAAATAGCGTTGATACAGACACTTTTACCTGATCCGGTTGCGCCTGCGATTAGCCCGTGCGGCATTTTTTGAATGTCCGTTACTTGCGGCTCCCCCTCAATGCTTAACCCAAGACCGACCGTCAACGAAGATGTGCTCGCTTGAAAAGGTTCCGAATCGAAAATCTCCTGCAGCCCCACTTTTTGTGCATGCTGGTTAGGGATTTCAATCCCAATCGTACTTTTCCTGGAATTGGTGCTTCCATCCGAATGTCTTTTGCCGCCATATTCAGTTTCAGGTCATCACTCAGGTTTTTAATTTTACTCACTTTTACTCCCGGTTCCGGCTGCACTTCAAACCTTGTTACCGATGGCCCCTGGGTTGTGTGAACCACCTTTGCCCGGACATGGAAATGCTTCAGCGTCTTTTCGAGAAGTTCTTTTTCATTGCTCATCCATGCTTGGTCCTGGGTATTTTTCGGCTCCGGATCATCCAGTAAATGGTATGGAATGGTGCTTGCTTCTGCCGGTTCATCTTTTGGTACAGGTGAACGGACAGGCTCTGGCTTTCTCCGACTTTGTGTCTGTTTCCGTTTATCGTTTGCCGACATCATAACGTTGAATGGCAGTGGTTTTTGACTGTTCGGCTGGTCGTCTTTCTGTCTGCGGTTTTTTGCCGTTGCGGCTTCGGCTGCCTTGTTTGGTTATCCGGCTCACGTTTTTCTGTTTCCGGTTTAGCTTGTTCTTCCTCCTCCTGATTAGTTTTAAAAGGCAAATCATCACTCGAGACGGCGGTATTTTCTATAACGGCTTCAGATGGTTCCGTTTGTGGTTGTTCCACCGCCGGTTCTGAAGGTACCTCTTCTTCTAGCATTGATGATGAACGCTCACGCTCCTGTTTTCGCTGAAACGCTGGAATTTCGTTATATTCTTCTTCCGATTTGTCACGCTTCTGAAAACCGTAAATCGGTGACGGTACATCACTAGGGGTGAACGGCTCACCATAATCCGGTTTATAAACTTTCCTGTCCTGCTGTGTTTCTTGCTCCGGCTGCTGCTCCGGATTAGCCTTTTCCTTGCTTCCTGATTGTTTTCGGGAAAATGCTGGTTTTTCCGACTCCGAATCATTTGATTCTTTAGAGGAAGCATCAGGGATGACAGGAAAACGGAATGGCTTCCTTGCCGGATATTGGTATGTCATTTTGGTGCGCAATTCCTGTTTGCTGTCGTTCCATTCCACTGGTGCTTCATCTTCTTTATCATCAATTTCCTCAAAAAGGTTGCTGAGTTTCTTTTTCAATCGATCCCACATATGTATCCACTCATTTCTATCAAAATAGCACTGTCTTCAGTTTACCAATTTTTGTGTCGAATGGGAGGATAAAAAGGGCTGTTTTCTAAAAGATTGTTGTATCCAGAGAATGAAGCCCTGCTGAACAATTTGTATAAACTGCGACACAGCAGACCACTCCGGGCAGTCGCTTTCACCCATAGGGCATAAGCGCGACGTCTTCTCCGACGAACAGGATGTTCCAGGGTCGGCGTTGTCATAGGACTTGACGAATATAGCGACGTCCTTTTCACAGCGTCTTCTTTACCGCGGGCACGGCTTCAGCCTCCTCGCGGAAAAGCGAAAAAGCTGCAGAAAAGTCCGTGAGAAGGTTTCTCAAGGCCATAAACCACCCAAAAGTGGGCCGAAAAGTCCGTGAGAGGGCTTCTCAAGGCCATAAACCATCCAAAAGCGGGCCGAAAAGTCCGTGAGAAGGCTTCTCAAGGCCAAAAGCCCGCCCGATAATAACGTGACGTCCTGTCGCATTATCGGCACTAGCACGTCCTTGAAAAAGAAAATCGCTTTTTCTTCGCGCGATGTGTTGCTGTCAAAGCCTTCCCTGTCCTGTGCGTCGTAAATTCCTGATTCGTTCAACTAACATTCAGTCTGGGAGGAAGGGGCAGGCTAAAATCGCGAAGTCCTTGTCGCAACGCCTGCACTAGCACGTACTATGCGTCGAACCCCCCACTTAATGAATTTTCACTTTCTATCTACATCTGTACTGGAAAAACAACCAAGTTTACGAAAGGAGCCATAAAAAAACAACCCTTGTCAAAAAGACGCAGGTTGTTTTTGTTTAAAATTCAAATGGCTGACCTGTTTCATAGGATTCGTCTAGGACATATATGCCTTTTTCCTCAGGGGCACCGGGCAGTCCGAGTTCTTTCTGCGAGCATATCATACCATTGGAAGGCACACCGCGGAGCTCTGTTGCTTTGATTTTCATTCCGCCTGGCATGACAGCTCCAACCTTCGCAACTACGACTTTCTGTCCTGCTTCGACATTTGGTGCCCCGCAAACAATCTGCAGCTGTTCATCCCCTGTATCCACCTGGCAAACACTCAGTTTATCGGCATTTTCATGCTGTTCTTTTTCCTTAACATAGCCAACAACAAACGATGAACTTAAGTCAAAATCAAGCGAATCATGCAGATTATTTTTGTGAAAGCTTCTTTCAGCTGATGGAGCAATGATTCGTTCATCGCTATTTTGCCGGTAGCGTTCAAATCAACATAGGTGGAAGCAGAAAATAGATTATAGCCCAGTATATCACCTTGTTCATCGGTTATTTTTGTTACATCGCCATAGTTTTCATGTCTGATGGTGTAACGGTCGCCATCTTTTATTGGAATAATGAGTACATCTCCGGCAGCTTTTGGGTTGTAAAAGATATCCATTCGATTCAATCCTTTCTGGTTGTTGCAATTCTATTTATTTTCCGGCCGGTTTTTTGCAAGGATGAAAACCGGTTCCAATGTTTTGTCTTCATAGATGAATGGCAAGGATGTGATTGGTATCCGGCCTTCCGCAAAAACTTCATCGTCATTTGTGCCAGTATATCGTATCCGGCCTTGTTCTGGATATCCGCAAAATCAGCACATCCTGGTGGGGAACAGCTACAGCCAATTCCCCCTTCGCATTCGCCAGCATTTCCTCAAGGAACGCTTCATTTAAAATCCTGCTGGCATCGTAGCCATCCTGTTTTGCTACAAAGTAAAAATCATTATCCGCTACAGTATCTTGTTTATAATCATTTGACAGTGACCGCACATTGAACGACGCAATTTCATCAATCCAGCCGTACGACCAGCCTTCCTGCTCCAGCATTGGTTCATCAATAAGCCGATAAGACTTTCCTAGGTCCAAAGCATAAAAAACACGCGTCTCGGCTGTATGCTCTTTAAAAACAAGTTTCGATCCTGCATTCGTTTCTGTCGGGAATGATGTGGCGCGGATAACGGGATAAATTTGCTTTTCCTTGCCTGATAAATCATGCTGTTCATGCATGATTTTCATAGCCTCCTGCACATGTTCCTCCAAATCGTCTAAAGCAGCTTCTCCACGCTCATTATATTTGGCAACAACGTTAGGAAGCGTAATCGTCATCCCCTGTCCCGTATCTTTCCACTCAATACGGAATGTATCTTTATCCCGGTTGTACGATGTTCGGAATTCCGGCTTGGCCAGCCGACCTTCTATCATTTTTTTCATTTTAATGCTGGTCATTTTTGCCATTTGCTGGCACCCCCTTTTAGCCGTTCACTTCTTCTATAAAGGTCATAATTTCTTCCTTCGTTTTCCTGTCCTTGCTTACAAATCGGCCTGCTTCTTCACCATTTTTAAATGCAATAAAGCTGGGTATGCCAAATACGCCATATTCTTGACAGAGATCAATAAACGTATCCCGGTCGATGGAAAGAAATGTCCAAGTGGGATAAGCTGCTTCTATTTCCGGCAATACCGGCTCAATTACCCTGCAGTCCGGGCACCAGTCAGCTGAAAATACAGTAATAACATTTCCATTATGAATATGATGATGGAATTGCTCCACAGATTCAAGTTCTTTCATCTTATCTACCTCCATTGTCCATTACCATCATATCTTTCATTCCAGTTTGATTCAATTATCTTGATGCAGAACTCCGGCTCACAGCAAAAACGGCAGAATGAACATTCATTCCGCCGTTTTGCTGATAGGCTGTTTTCTTTGCCTCATTCGCTTGCCGATTCCCTGTTTTCAAAGGCAATGGATCGGGACATTTTCATCATTGCCTCAGCATCATCTTCCATGCTGCTTTTTGGTGTGTAGGTAGTGATTTTCACCCCGCCCACACCCAACTGCAATTCATACTTGTCTTCTTCATCAGCAGGCATAATCCGGATATAGCCAAATTTATCTTTATCTTCAAAGGTTTCCAGGAGCAAGGCCTCGTCTTCCTTTGCAGCGGCTGCCTTATAGCTCAGTTTGCTTTTCGGTCCTTCCAGTTCATTATAAAAAACGATATAAGTCTGACTTCCATCTTTCAGAATGATATTGCTCGCCTCTTCTTTGTCCACCTCTAATCCAGCAGGTACATACATGGACAATATATCCAGCTCCTGGTTGGCTTCGGCGGCATCGTCTGCATGAAACTGCTTTTCAGCCGCCTCCCCGGCATGCTGAATTGCTTCCTCCTCTGACTGAATCATGCTGCAGCCCGTCAGCACAAGTATACCGAATAAAACAATCATTACTACATATATCCTTCGCAACGTTCTTCCTCCAAGCATAGTACTTTTTCCTCATTACATCATACTACGATTTTAAATTTTGACAAGGAAATATTTTTCCAGCTATACCCTTTTCATTTGCGTTGCCTGTAAAAACAGATAAGATGGAAATAGATACTACTAATGGAGGGGATTTTCATGGAATTGACGGTTTATCTGGCAGGACAAATTCACGATGACTGGCGGGAACAGCTCAAAGCAAAAGTCAGGGAAAAAAAGCTCCCGCTGACATTTGTGGCTCCACAGACAAATCATGAACGTTCCGATGACATCGGTGAGGCCGTACTGGGCAAACAGCCGGGGAATATTTACAGGGATGATGCAGCATCCGCCATTAACAACTTCCGTACAGAAGTACTGCTTCAGAAAGCGGATGTCGTCATTGCCTTGTTCGGGGAAAAATATAAACAGTGGAACACGGCAATGGATGCCAGTGCAGCCATTACCATGAACAAACCAACAATTCTTGTACGACCTGAATCATTGATCCACCCGTTAAAAGAATTATCCAATAAAGCGAATGTCACTGTTGAAACAATCGACCAGGCACTTGATGTTCTGAACTA
>BBCA01000024.1 GCA_001311805.1 Lentibacillus juripiscarius JCM 12147
AAAAAAGCTTCGGTCATGCCATTGGGCAATAGACCGAAGCTTTTCTTATTTCCCTATTGATTTGTATTTAACCGGTCATTGACCATCTGACAGACTTCTTGGGCATTCTGACCATCAGCATTAATGACGGGACCGGCGATGCTTGCCGTTGACATACCCATGACATCTTTATCCTGTCCTGAAATAACACAGCAGTCACAATAGCCGGTATCCTCTTCCGAATGCAGATCAATGACCTGGTGCCCCATTTCTGCCAAGGCTTCCTTGACATCTGTCAGCGTTTCTTCCACACCAATTCGTGCCATTGTATATACCTCCTCCAGTCAGCAAAATGTTCGACCCTAGTTTTGTCCATTCTGGAGAAAGTATACGACGCATTATTGGGCAGAAATGGCGTTTTATCTTAGCCAAAGCAGCGCGGACACCTGTTTCAAGTGACGGTTCATCGGGCTTTAGCTGCGAACTGTGCAGGCCAGACGGCGAATCCACTCCAAGCAAAAACATGATGCCTGGAATTTCTTTTCTTTTTATGTATTAACAGCCTAACTAATCAAACGAATCCGGCACTCGCAACAGGCAGCCCTCACTGAAGATAGCTTATGGCAAACACCTTATAGCAATTGCCGGCAGCTTGTTTAGTCATGCCAATCAAGCATCACTTTGTATAGTAATCCCTTTTGAACTGTTTCAGAATGACACGCCTTGTCAGAATCCCGTCAAAATGATTTTCTTCATCCGCGACACATACAAATGGATAGTTAGTTACTGCCTTTAACCCGTCCATAAAAGAGTCCGACCTCGATAAACACGGGATATCAGTATTCATTGCTTCGTGTACGCGCATATCCGATAATTTTTCCGTTTCAAACCGTTCCAGACCCAATACTGCATTTAAAATTCGCGTTTTGCCTATCGTTCCGGCAAGTTTATAAGATGAGTCCAAAACCGGAACAGCTGAATACCCTGACTTCACTAAGATCAATAAAGCATGCTCCAGCGGATTATTCAGCTGTACATGTGCCACCTTCTCTGAGGAAATCATCAAATCATCAACAACAATATCCGTTAACTTTTGTCTTGTGTTGCACTCATATGAAAACGCTCCTTCTCCATTACTTAAAGTGCTCTATACTATTTTACGCTAATAAAAGGAGTTGGTTCATTTTATCCATATGTACAGTTTACCATATGAAAGCGAAGGAAACATCTTTTCATGTTGAATAGCTTTGTACCTTTTCCATATCCTATTTCCAAGAAGTTCGGTTGTCACCGGACAAATTGACTTTGTATACACTGAAGATATATCAAATAAAAAGAGGCAAGAGGGAAATGCAACTGTACACATATACAAAGAAAGAAGAGGTTATTCATGCAACCACTCATGGGGCAGGTGCATTGTTAAGCATCGCTGGGCTTGTTTTACTCGCTGGTGATGCATCATGGAGCGGGGACTGGCGCCGGTTCATTTCCGTTTTGTTTTTGGCGGTACCATGTTCCTAATGTATTTGACTTCTACCATTGTACACAGTCTGCCAAAAGGAAAGTGGAAAGAATTCTTCAAAATTGCTGATCACGCTTCTATATATCTGTTTATCGCCGGAACCTATACACCGTTCCTGCTGCTGCAAATGCCGGGCAATCTAGGATGGAAAATGCTAGCAATTGTATGGGGAATTGCTGTGACAGGCGTCCTGTTTAAAATTTTTTCATCAGCCGGTTCCTTATTTTGTCAACGTTCTTCTATATTTTGATGGGCTGGCTCATAGTGTTTATATGGAATCCGCTGACAGCAGCCATGCATGAAAATGGCGTTGTTCTGTTAATTGCCGGTGGCCTGTTTTATACATTTGGAACTGTCTTTTATTTGTGGCGGGGATTTTACTTTCACCATGCAATCTGGCACATTTTCGTAATGGCGGGGTCAGCATTTCATTTCTTCTGCATCTTTTATTATGTTATCTGAACATATCCACTTCCCTTGTGCCTGTGAATAAACAGACACAGGCACCCTGGCCCGCGGCTGTTCAGAAAGGGTACTGGTTGAGCCATTGCCCTCCATCCATGGTGACAACTTCCCCGTTGATATAGGCAGCTTTATCAGACAGCAGAAAATGAGCAAGTTCCGCAATTTCTTCCGGGGTTCCAAGTCGTTTTAATGGCACAGAATTGACCGTGCGTTCTGCCGCTTTTTTCGACTGGAACAATTTTTCTGACCCGCCTGTCCGTTCAATCGGACCTGGTGCTATCGCATTCACCCGGATTCCGTATTTCGATCCCCATTCGACGGCCAATGTACGTGTCAGGTTGAGCACTCCGGCCTTAGCAGCGGATGAGTGGGCAACACCAGCCCCCGCATTCCATGCATAAGTAGCAGTCATATTCAGTATTGCGCCCGGTATCCCGTTATCCATCCAGTATTTCCCTGCTGCACGGCTGCAGTAGAACGTTCCATTCAGTACAATATCAATGACAGCATTCCAGCCATTGACGGATAATTCCTCTGCCGGGGCAACAAAATTTCCAGCTGCATTGTTAACAAGATAATCCAAACCTCCGAATGTTTCTACCGTCTCCTCGATCATTCGCTCAACATCTGCAGGCTTACGGACGTCCATCACGACAGTAGAAAGGTCACCTTTTGCGATTGTTGTCAACTCTTCCTTGGCCTCGTTAAGCCGTTCTTCATTTCGGCCAGTCAGGACGACATTCGCCCCTTCAGCACTAAATTTTTTGCCATCTGCTTCCCCATGCCACTGGATGCACCAGTAACTATGACTGTTTTATTTTCCACGATATCCCCCACTTTTCAGTATCTCTAGCTTCAGCATAACCCCAAGTATCTAAAAAGTCAAAATAATAGTCACTTGTAAAAAGCCCGTATTTTTTGCTCCGGCATATTTCCTGTCCACGAAAATAGGTTATGATTATACCAGGCTAAATGCTAATACCTGAAAGGCAGATAACAATGAACAGACGCACATTTCTAAAACGAGCAATTGGAAGCCTGGCAGCAATATTTGGTGTAGGTGGTGGGACATATTATTATGCGCGCGATGTGGAACCCCGGATGCTCTCCATTCATGAAGAAGAACTTGCATCAGCCAAAATCCCCGTTGCTTTCGACGGTTTTAAAATCATCCAATTTTCGGATACACATATTGGATTTCACTATTCCCTTGATCAGTTTTCGAAGCTGGTTGATAAAATAAATGATGAACATCCTGACTTGATTGTTTTTACTGGTGACCTGGTTGATGAACCACACACCTATCACTGGAATAATGAACTAATCCAGATTTTGGAAAAGCTTCAAGCAAACTACGGTAAGTACTGGATTTACGGGAATCATGATCATGGAGGCTATGGTACCGATATTGTTAAAAATGTCATGGATAAGGCTGGGTTCCAATTATTGAAAAACTCGCATACATCCATCGAGCACAACAGCGGACAAGTTGTGCTGGCAGGAATTGATGATGTTATGCTGGGCAGGCCAGATCTTGAGTCAGCCTTAAAAGATGCAGACGCCGAGGCTTTCACGATACTGCTTGCACATGAACCGGATTATGCAGATAACACGATTCAATTCCCAGTTGATGTACAGCTTTCGGGACATAGCCATGGTGGGCAAGTGCGTTTTCCATTCATTGGCCACCTGTATACCCCGCTTTATGCACAAAAATATGTGCAGGGGAAACACACCTTTCAAGAGAACAACCTGACATTGTATGTAAACCGTGGCATTGGCACTACCCGTCTGCCGTATCGATTCCTGTGCAAACCGGAGATCCATGTGTTCCAGCTAAAATCCTAAGGGAGCACTCTCACAACCGGGCGATTCTTAATATACTTGCGAAATTTCCCCAAACAATGCATGCATATTGAAATAAGACAGGCTATGCGGTAGGCTATTAGTAAGTGCAAACCATTTCATATAAATAAGAAAGGAGGAATTATAAATGAGTCAGAAAACTTTCATTCCACTCAATGAACTGGCAAAGGCATTGTTTACCATCAACCGCCATGCCAAAACAGCTCCAGAACCCCGGCATCTCTATTATATCAAGAAGGAATCCATTAACCGGCTTCTGAAAGAGAACCGCGCCGAAAAATAGGACTGCACTTTTCGAACCACCCTAAATTAAGCAATCAGCATTCGACCCTTTTAGTTAAGGTGGGAGACTATTTCTTCCATATTCCCCCAGCGAAAGAAGACTTCAAACAGCTGAGTCATTTAGGTGAGCTGGACAAGCACTACCGGAATCCCCCGGCAAAGATGTCCCTGTCACAAGCCAAAAAATCATCTACCGTTATATTGACTGGAAGCCGCCGAAACAGCGTCATTCTACCGGAAGAAACTATAAATCTGCCTGTTTCACCCCATCATCCCTCGGTAAGATAGACTGGCCAGCAAAGAAGACACGGAGAAACTCCAGGTCACGTTATTAAAATAGAGCGCGTTCTACGATCAGACGCGCTTCTTTTTATTCCGTAAGATTTGTTGAAGGACATGTGCGATAGCCAAGATCACACCGAAAAAGCTAGACAGTGCATTACGGCCGACAGCAGTACTTTGTCGAAAACGGTCGTCAGCACAATCCCGGACAATATCAGCACGAGCATCACCAGGCTGCTCACCATGTAATTCAGGAATTTCGTTGTTTTTGTTGTAACAGCCCATCTGGTAACTGGGCGGATAATGAGATAAACAGCAATAATAGCGATAAAAATATAAACGTAGGCAGCATTAATTTCTGCCAGGAACCCCCCCAGTTTCTCCATCATTGTAACCATCTCCTTTTTCAATCCTTAATACCCAACATAGACGAACTGATTCCGTATTATACTTGAACATGTCTGCTATAATAGCAAAAACAATAATTTTGGCTGGGGGGGTTTTACATTGAATAAAGCATTCACCTATATTCTGCTGGGAGCATCCCTGTGGGGAACGATTGGCTGGTATGTAAAAATTTATATTCGTATGGCTTCACACCGATGGAAGTAGTAACATTGCGTGTGACATCCGCGGCATTGCTGCTAGTAATCTACCAGGCTGTGAGGGCACCGAATAAATTAAAACTGACTTCCTTCCGTGATATTGGCTATTTTATCGGTACAGGTATTTTTAGCATTGTTTTCTTTAACTTCTGTATGTTCACGGCCATTAATCTGTCTACCATACCGACAGCGACGGCATTGCTTTATACAGGACCTGCCTTTGTCACTGTATTATCATTTTTACTGTTTAAGGAACCGCTGACAAAACCAAAAATCGTATCACTGATTGTCACGCTTGCTGGCGTTGCACTGGTCGTCGGCCTGATTCCGCTCAACCTGGAGACTTTCCAGCTCGCTAGTGTTCTATTCGGACTCGGTTCAGGCTTTGGGTATGCGCTTTACAGCATCTTCAGTAAATTTGCGCTCAAGAAATATTCAAGTCTTTCAATTACTCAATTCACCTTTATCGTTGCCGCTGTTTTTCTGTTGCCGTTTTTCCCTATGAGGAAAAAATGCACCTGCTAACGGACCCGACTATCCTGTTTTATGCGGCCGGGTTAGGCTTTTTACCAACAGCATTCGCATATATTATTTATACATATGGCCTCAACCAGACCGAAGCATCCAAGGCTTCCATCCTGACAACCGTTGAGCCAGTGGTTGCGGCATTGATCGGCATATTCCTGTTTCAGGAGCCATTTACTGTCAACCAGATGGCCGGAATGGCCTGCATTATTGGCGCCGTCATCTTCATACAAGTTTTCCCGGAAATGCCCCGAAAAAGATTGCCATAAGTGATATCCATCACGACATACATGAAAGAAACCCGATATAGTGAATGTAAGCTTAATCATTAGGAGGGATTGACAATGATTGAATTTACCATTGATCATAAACCGGCCGAAATCGTGAAAGTGTTTCCAAAAGCGAGTGATCTGTTCAAACGCAACCGGATCGACTTTTGCTGCGGTGGTGACCGGCCTTTGGGCGACGTGTGTAAAGAGCGAAATTTGGATGAAGCGGCTGTTATGAATGCGTTGAACGATGCCTACAAAGACTGGCAGAAAGAAGATCATAAAACCGTTGACTGGGATGCTGTATCGGCAAGTGACATTATGGACCATATCGTCCATACACACCATGCCTATTTACAGGAGGAGCTTCCGGCATTAGGAAAATTTGTTTCAAAAATTTTCCGTGTACACGGCCAAAACCATCCGCATTTAAAAGAGCTGCACCGTCTCTACAACGATTTTAAAGTGGACATGGAAGAGCATACAATGAAAGAAGAGGAAGAAGTTTTTTCCACTGATTAAGCAATATGAAGAAAATCCAAACGATGAATTGCTGCAAAAGATTCACGAAGCTAATGGCGGACTGGAAGATGAGCATGATGCATCAGGAAACATTCTGAAGCGGATGCGCGAAATCACGAACGGATTTGAACCACCGGCAGATGCATGCAACTCCTACCGCATCACTTATGCACGCCTGGCAGATCTCGAGGCAGACACATTCCAGCACATCCACCTCGAAAACCACGTACTGTTTAAAAATTTGGGGTGATTACAATCCGAATTTCCGGATATGCGGCGGGTGCACCGCCGGTTTCATCACAGAAAAAAGCAGGGAGCAATCCTAGTGCATCCCTGCTTTTTTATTATTCCGAAAATGGTTCATCCAGTGGACTTTATGTTATGATGAATGAAAGATTTAACGTTCCATTGTATCGGCGTTTGTTTAACGACTCTTTCATCAAGACGATACTCAATTTGTCTTATTTTTTTATCGTCTTCCAAGAGCTCCTGCTTATTTTGTTTTACTAAGTCTTCAAAATTCTGATATTTCGGACGCATGATTATGCACTCCTTTATTTGTGTTCCATTATAGTATACCCTAAATCTTACCTTGCAAATCAAAATTGTTTGAACATTTTTATAACATTTTATCAACGGAGGTACCTGTATGCGGCCGACTGCGAATAGCAATTATACAGTGAGCTAGTATATGATCAGGAAGGGCCGGGCGGTCCCGGCTGTCATGCGTGATACTTACAGGCAAAAGCATCCCGTTTAAAAACATGGGGCTTGCGGTCAATAAACCGGACGGAGCATTTTCACCTTTCCGGCATTTCCCGCTGGCAATTAATCATCTTTTCAGCTAGGGATAGATTTAGTACGGAAAGAAAAAGTTGCATTGGTTTCAGGGAGTTCGTTTTCTTCCATTGGGGGAAGGATATATGAGGCTCTCCTATGCTTACAGCATGAATAGAATTAAGGAAGGGCTTCATCGTCTTGAATCCTATTTGAAGAAAGAAGCCATAATTTAACAAGCATCCGGCTGTGCTACTTTACTTTTTCAGCTGCGTTCTGACTTTTCATTGACTCGTAAAAGTTCAATAGCTTGTCCAATTCCTGGCTTAGCATAATAGACTCGTCGCTTGTAAAACCTTTTTCCATAGCAACTGCAGTCATTTCATTACGCAAACATTCGATACGTTTTAAAAGCTTTTCTGCACACATGGTGAATGCTCTTGCACCTCCTTCTACAACCTATTTTACTGTAGCATATCACAACAAAAATGACAAGTTTCAACTGGCAGAGGGGGGATCCAAATGTACTTTAAACGAAATGAGTCCTATCGTTTTGTATTCAGGCAGCCGATTGACGGAAAGTTGTCCAAAACAGAAATAGGCAATACCGTGACCGCAAATGTACAAATACATGATGTGAGCAGCTACGGTGCCAAGGTATCCTGCCCAGATGCTATGAGCCTGCAGGAACATACCAGAATCTCGCTTTTATTTCATCTGAATTCATCCTACTTCCACTCACCTGGCACCATTGCATGGGTCAAAAAGGTTCCACCAGTCATTGGAGCTTGGGCTGCATCTGGATACAGGTGACGAATACAGAGAGAGAATGACTTCAGAGCTGAAGCGCATTGCCAAACAGGAGAGGTACAACAAATAGGCTTATTCATCACAGCAGCAGGAAAGGATGTTTTCAAGTGGAAAAAGAAAAAAGAAAAACGAGTGGCTGGAATGGGGTAAAGCCATCCTGATTGCGGTCATACTGGCGTTATTTCTCCGGACATTCGTATTTGCAACATCGGTTGTTGACGGTGAAAGTATGGAACCCACCCTTGAAGACGGAGAAACAGTTCTCTTTAACAAATTCACCTACCTGTTCAATGAACCTGAACGTGGGGACATCGTGATCATAAAAAACCATTAAAAATTATGTCAAACGGGTTATAGGCATGCCGGAAGAAACCATAGCAGTGAAAAACGGCGCGTTATATATTGACGGTAAAGCATATGAACAGGCATTCACCAGCAATGAGCGGCTTCAAAGCACTGGCCGTTTTGGTCCTATCAAGATCCCAGAAAACAGTTATTTCGTGATGGGTGACAACCGGGCAATAAGCAAGGACAGCAGAAATGGACTGGGCTTCATACGAGAGAGTGAGATTATTGGAAAATCGGAGTTTGTCATTTTCCCTTTTAACGAATGGTCTTTGACGAAGTAAGTGATAATGTGAAACTTCAATTGATGGGAATTTTTATCTCCCACTGATTGTTAGTTGAACGAATCAGGAATTTACGGGCTGTTTATCCCCCACCTCACGTTTCCGGCTTCCCCACGTTTAGAGGTGGGTTTTACAGCCTATTAATGCGTGAAAAAGTGTAAGGGGCAGACATCCAGAAGCAAAAATCAGCATCAGTTGACTTTTCCCGATTGCGGATAATTGGCCACGTCTGCTTGTCTGGCCCTTATCATGCTGTCTGCAGTAATATACTGCATTATTCATTATCAAAGATGCAATAGCCAATATTAAGCACAAGCAATCCAAAGCAAACGACGCCAAAAACGGTTTCCCACACTTCCATGTACGTATACCTCCTTTACGCAATACCTATATAAGCTTACACAACATATTCTCTTCATTTCTATCATACCAATCCCCCATCCCAAAATAAAAGCGAAAAATGTGGTAAAATAAAAAACAAATAACTTGCTGGCAACAGACAGCGCCATCAATAAGAAGACAGACGAAAGCAGGTATAACCATGCATCATTGCCCATATTGCGGTACAAAAGTTCTGGATGATGAAGAATATTGTCTGAATTGCGGCAAAAAGCTGCCTGCAGACAGACAAGAACGTCTTAAAACGAAAAAGTCATTCAACAATTACTGGTATATCCCGATAGCCATTTTCGCTCTCTTCCTTTTGGTTTCGGGCCTCTATTATATCTTTTTACAGAATCAATCAGCAAAGGCTGCCGAAATGTACCAAAAAGCAGAGGCTCATGCCATGGAAGGTAACTATACGGAGGCAGTCGACTCATTGGAGCAGTCAATTAGCCATGATCAGAGCTTCCAGCAGGCAAAAGATGCACTTGAATTCGCACAAAAGCTGCAAGCATTAAAAACGACATGGAGAAAGCAACAGGCCTGCTGGAAAAAAGGAATTTCAGAACGCATTGTCGCTCATTAACGAAGCGGAAAGCAGCATCACGAATTACAACGGTGAGGCCGTTACACAACTGATTGACAAACTTACAGCCAAGCGTGGCAGCATTAAACTTGCCCAATTAGAACAAAAACTGAGCCAGGACCCTGGCATCGATGATTTAAAAGTTCTGTTATGGGAGGCTGATGCAATCCAATCTGATGAGGCTGATGAGATGATGACTTCCATCCGCGAACAGATTGTAGACTATATTTTTTCAAAAGCAAGCGAACAGTTAAATAATAACCAATTTTCGGATGCCCTGCTGCTTGTAGAAGATGGCTTGAAGTATGCACCCGATTCCGAGAAACTCCTTAGTCTCAAAACGACGATTGATAAGGAAAAAACAGCCTTTGAAACAGCACAGCGGCAGCGGATTGAACAAGCCATCAATTCTGCAGAAAAGGAAAAGAAGTTAAACAAGAATGAGGCCATCGAACTTGTTTCCGTTAGTACTGAACGTGGTGACAAAGCAAAATTGGCCGTGACAGGCAAAGTGAAAAGTGGTGCAACAATACCGGTAAATTCGATACTGGTTGAATACTCCCTGGAAGCAAACGGTGAAGCTCTTTTAACGAACGAGGTTTACGTCTATCCTGACACCCTTTATCCGGATGAAACTGGTGAATTTGAATTTACACATTATGATATTGACCGTAAGAAAAAAGACATTAGCATTAATGTGGACCGGATTAAATGGTACACGGATCCAGACCAATCACAATAGGGATAAGTTGAGGTGAACATATGAACAAAAACAGCTTGGTCCGATCATCGTCTCGATTTTTCTTGTTGCAGCCGGCTCCTTTGTCCTGGTGCTTATACATGATAAATGGCAATTTAATAATATCAAAGTCAGTAACCCGGCTATCAGCAAAGTGGAAACAGCCACCCAGGAACTTGACTTAAAATCCATCATTCATACGGCTGAAAAAAAGTGTTGTACAAATTGAGGGGCAGAGCGAGCAGACGACCGTGACTGGATCTGGATTTCTATTCAACGAAAAAGGGGACATTATTACAAACGCGCACGTTGTCAATGATGCCGACGTCATTTATGTCCGGACTGCCAATGGTCGTATTTACCCAGCGGCGGTAGTTGGGACGGGTGAAAGCACAGATATAGCTGTTATCCGAGTGCCACAGCTGGCCGGACAGAAATCACTGAATATCGAAACAAAGAAAAAAGCGGAGACAGGTGATGAAGTCATTTCCCTAGGAAGTCCGCATGGCTTTCAGAACACCGTCACACTTGGAATAATATCAGGAACAGAACGTAATTTTACCGTTGACGGCTTTGAATACCAGAACGCCTATCAGATTTCGGCCCAAATAACGGAGGGCAACAGCGGCGGACCACTGATCAGCCGAGAGAGCGGCAATGTAATTGGGATAAATGCTGTAGGCACAAATGATGGCACCCTTGGATTCAGTATACCTATCGATGACGTTCACAAGCAGCTATCGACCTGGTCCAATGAAGCAAAAAACGAAAACCTGGAATTCGGAAAAACAGAGGATATCGACAGCACAGAAAACACCGAGCAGCTCGTGGAGGATGCGGAATATGTTGCTGACTACTTTCTGGAAAGCATCAGCATGCGGGATTATGTCGGGGCTTATACCCTGCTCGGAAGCAAGATGCAGGCAGGCGTATCCTACTCTGACTTCCGGGAGCGATTTATCCATTATGTTAACCTGGAGTACTCGGACTTAGAAAGTAAAGCCACAGATGACGGCAGAGTGGAAACGTCCTTGTCTGTAACAGCTGAAAAAAACATGCCAAATGAAAAGGAAACGAAACAGGAAACGTTCACCTACGTGTTCACCATCGGACACGAAAACGATCAGCTCAAAATACTGAAGATCAGCAAGTCATCAGACGATGGCGAATGAATTAGCACGATACAGACAAACCAGCTTGTACATAGATTCGTGCAAGCTGGTTTTAGCATTGATAGGCCTCTTATCCGCCATCATCAATAGGCACGAACTTCCCCTTAAACCATCGTTTATCCAATAATGATTTTCTCTTTTGGATAATGGTATTTCCCTTCTTTTTATTACTTTTGAAGATGAATAAAAACGTAAGGATTCCTATTCTTCCGATGAACATTAATATCATAATAATAATCTTGCTGAAGGACGACAGGTCGCCCGTTATTCCAAGTGACAGACCTACTGTACCAAAAGCAGAAGCCACCTCGAAAAGTATCTGTGCCAGGTCAAAAAGGTTCTACAATGCTTAAAATGATGGTCGCTGTCAGAACAAAAATAATCGCCATTAATGTTACGGTCACAGCTTTCATCAGATCCTCTTCATGCACTTCACGGTTAAATATCCGGATATTTCCCTTTCCTCTCGCGTATGTAATAATAAAAATGACAACGAGGGCAAAGGTAGTTGTCCGAATCCCTCCTCCTGCACTGCTTGGGGAAGCACCAATAATCATCAAGATTGACATAAACAAATGATTCGGTTCACTTAGCTGGCTCACGTCCATTGTTGTCAGCCCTGCACTTCTCGTTGTAATGGACTGGAACAAAGAGTAGAACAGTGCCTCATGCCAGGATTTACCCGCAAAAGAACCCGCTAATATCCAAAAGCATAATAAATAATGTGCCAACAACAATTAATGCGAGAAACGTCAGGGTAGTTATTTTGGTGAACAGCGAGAAGCGGAGCGTTTCCCGTTGTTTTTCCCCTGCAAATAAATGTTCTTTCACTTCAATCAGGACAGGATAGCCAATCGCCCCGAAAATGATCAGCAGCATATTGATGAACTGGACAAAATAATCATCTTTAAACAGCTTCAGTGATTCACCGGTTATATCAAATCCGCCGTTTGTTGTTGCACTGATCACACCAAAAAGCCTTGAAAATAGGCTTCCTTTGCTGTCGGAAAGTACTGGAGGTAATATGTCCCCAAAATGATGAATCCGATGAACTCAATCGTTAAAATGACGAGCAGTATTTCCCTGACGAGCCGGACAATTCCAGAGAAAGAGGTCTGATTCTGGTCGGCCATGATCAGCTGCCGTTCTTTGATACGGATTTTCTTTCCGACAATCATCCAAATGAACGTTCCAATTGCCATGACACCCACACCGCCCAGCTGCAGGACAATCGCAAGCAGAACAACCCCTGTCGTACTGAAGGTGTCAGCAATGGTCAGCGTGGACAGACCCGTCACACTAAGTGCACTGACAGCGGTGAACAGAATGTCAATGAACGGCGGATTCACCCCATCCTGGTGCGCTGCCGGCAGCGCCAATAGAGCAGTGGCCACGATAACCGCTATAAAATAGAATAAAAAAATCATTTGTACCGGGGATAGTTGTTTTACCCAGCTGAAAATGGAATGCTTGAACATATTGTACTCCTTGGTGCCTATATTAATTATGTCGGCTCACCGCCGAAAAACTTAATAACATTATAGCAGGCAAAACCATAGATTGCCTCTATTTCAGGAAATTTTAACAGACTTTTTACTAACCCAGTGAATTGGTTAGAAAACTCGGCATTCACCTATCTTTAGCGAATACCGAGTTTTTTTATAAGACCAGCCATAGTTTAATGCTTTCTGACGTAATAAAGAAAGGTTAGGCATCATGGCTAACCTTTTTCAGATCTTTTCTTTAAATTTTTGCATCAATAACTGACCCTGATATCCCTCATCAATCAACGCTTGCAGTTTCTTTTCAATAATTTCTTTATGTTGATCAACGATAGTTCCCATGAAAAGCACATTGATTTGATTGCCAATGTCATTTATCCCAATAATAGACGTGATGAATGTGGCCGGCTCATTGCTTTCTTTCGTTATTTTCACCTGCAGCAGCACTTCTTCTTCGCTGTGGCGCAGATCCTGAAAGAATCCATTATGGGATTGTTCAAGATAGGCCTCAACAACCCATCTGTTCTGTTCATCTTCACGGTTAATGATCAGACCGTCAAGCAAGGGGATATCCTTCTGCAGCATATCTGCATGATCATTATCAATAACTTTCAGCGATCGGAGCTTGAACGTTTTCATTGCGCATCCCCCCTGTCAGCCACCGATATAGGACATTTCAATTTTTTTCCGGTTTTGCGCGTTTCTTCCGAGCGCTCTTCAGAGTAGCGGTCTTTCCGTCTCCCCCACAAGTTGGTTAGTTCCTCCTGCAGTTGATCATCGGTCAGTTCATCGCGCAGTTTTCCCCGTATATCAAAGCCATCTGAAGCAAAGAGACAGGTATAAAGTTTCCCGTCAGCAGACAATCTGATTCGTGTGCATGTTCCGCAGAAAGAATCGGTAACAGAGGAGATGACCCCTATTTCGCCTTCCCCATCTTTATAGCGGTATCTTGACGCAACTTCCCCGTAATAATTCTCTTCTGCAGGCTCCATTGGCATTTCCTGATCAATCCTGTTAATGATATCTTTTTGGAAATGACGTGTTTGAAATCCCAGCCATTATGGTTTCCGACATCCATAAACTCTATAAAACGAAGGATAATGTCTTTTCCTTTGAAATACCGCGCCATTGGCAAAATTTGACTGTCATTCATTCCTTTTTGACGACCATATTGATTTTTACCTGGAGTCCAGCTTCTCTGGCAGCCTCAATCCCTTTTAAAACAGGGCGGGTCACTACTCCTTTGCCGTTGATTTGCTTGAAGACCTCATCATCGATCGCATCCAGACTCAGATTCACACGCTCCAGTCCAGCAGCTTTCAGTTTTTAGCCATCTTGGGCAGAAAAAACGCCATTGGTTGTCAATGCTATATCGTTAATGCCGGGAATTCGGGCCAGTTCTGCAATCAATTTATCAAGGTCCCGGCGCATAAGTGGCTCACCGCCTGTAATACGGATTTTCTCCACACCAAGCTCGGCAAACACTTTTGCCAGCCGGATGATTTCATCAAAACTGAGCAATTCCTCTTCAGACAGAAAGACGTAATCCTCACCAAATATTTCTTTTGGCATACAGTATGTACACCGGAAATTGCACTGATCAATTACCGATATGCGGAGATCTTTGAGCACTCTTCCAAAATGATCTTTAATTGGTGCTGGTTTTTGTTCCACAGAACCACTCCTTTTAGAGGTTGCTTATCCTCTTTTTGAACCGCACTTTGAGGTTTAAAATTCACCCTGGCCTTCCTGGTCTTCCAACAAAAGCACTTCTACTTCATCACCGGCTCTAAATCCGCGTGTGCCCCCTGGCAATACCATCAGGGCATTTGCATACGCCAGCGACGTCACCACATTGGATTTATCGATTCCCGACGGCTGCACATGAATCCGCCCATTTTCATATGTGACAGAGCTGCGGACAAACCGTGTAAATGGATTTGCCTTTGGAAACTCCTCCAGTAACTCCGCCTTCACCCGCCTCAAAAAAGGGTTCTGGTTGCTGAGGCTATGCTGCAAGAGAGGCCGGACAAACAGTTCAAACCCGACGTAGCAGGCAGAAGGGTTTCCGGAAAGGCCGTATAATAATTTATCACCAAACACCGCTGCGGTAGTTACACTTCCCGGACGCATGGCCACTTTATTGAACAGCACTTCCGCACCAAGTTTGTCGTAGATAGCCGGCATAAAGTCGAAGTCACCGACCGAAACACCGCCAGTCGTAATCAGAATATCAACTTCGTCCATTGCTTTAAATACCGTTTCATAGCTCGCCTCGAATTCATCCTTAAGCTTGCCGAAATAACGATAATCAGCACCGGAACGAGTTATCTGTGATGCTATCATGTACGCATTGGAATTGCGTATTTTGCCAGGCTGCAGCTCCTCATCCACATCAAGCAGCTCCGTACCTGTAGCAATGATTCCAACTACCGGTTTCTTGCTCACTTTTACTTCACTATATCCAAATGTCGCTAGAACAGCTTTTACACCAGGGTTAATAATTGTCCCCTTTGGTATCAGCAATTCTCCTTTGGCTACTTCAGAGCCTTCCTCGATAATATTCTGTCCCGAATCCATTTTGCGTTTAATAGACATATATGGCTGTTCATCGTTTTCATATGTCTGACAAATTTCAAACATTGTAATACAGTCCGCCCCAGCAGGGATTTGCGCACCGGTCATAATCCGTGTCGCCTCCCCTTTATGAAGCTGTTTTTCCGGTACCTGACCTGCCCCGATGTGCTCAATGACCTTAAACGATACAGGCTGATTCCGTCCAGCCCCCTGTGTATCTTCCGAGCGTATAGCAAACCCGTCATAAGGCGATTTAGGGAATGACGGGACAGGATGGGATGCAACAACATCTTCAGCGAGTCTTCTATTGTCACAATCCGTAATAGCGATATATTCTGTATACCCGTCCCGCCTTTGTTCCCAAACACGGTCGATTGCCTCTTTAACTGGAATAGGCTTTCGCAATTCTGCCATAAAACATCAGACCTTCCATAACAAGTCGTTATCCTCAGTTTAACAAAAACAGGCATAATTGATATCATCATTGCCCCCGGTATAGCTGATAATCGTTGTGAATTGAACATATTGTGAACATGGATCGGAAAATCAGGATTACATTTTTCATGAATCTTTAGTAAAATGAAAGCAATTACATAAAAGGGGGCTGCCGAATGAAAAGATTTAGCTGGCTTCTGGTGCTGGTCCTGTTGGCTGCCTGTAATGATGAACCAGCCATTGTAAAAAAGGACGACAAACCGGAGAACCCGGCAAAAGATCCAAAAATCGTCGAACAGGAAAGTGATGAGCAGGAAAGCAAAGAATTCATCGAGTTTACGCTGCCGGACGAGGAAGTGCTTATCAACCTGGAGATGGTGCCGATTCTGGATGCATATTTGCAAGGGGTGGAAAACCGGGATCAAACAATCGAGGACATGGACATGCAGCACATTAATGCCGATAACAGGAACCTTTATCTGTTGGAATTTTCCTGTACCGATGGTTTGTGCTCGTATTTACTGCTGGACCGGACAAATAAAAATCAGACCTATCTTGTTGCAGACCTTGCTAAATCTGTATCAATAAAGTTATCACCCGACAGTTCCAAAATCCTCTTCCACTTCAATCGGGAACAATCAGAGCTGCCAGCTTCCAACATTGTTGTTTTCCACTTGGACAAATGGAAATCAATGCCGCTTGCCAACGTAACCGGTGAGGAAGATGTTCTCGACTATACCTGGACGGTCTTAACAGCTAAGTGGGCGGATAATGACAGGATTAAGGCCACTATCCCGGATATGGATAGCCGGTCAGACGAGGCGATCCAGCAATGGGAGAACAACGGCCGGCTAACAAAGGAAGTCGAGTTCACATTGGACACCGATAATTAAAAAACAGCACCGCCATTTGGTCGGGTGCTGTTTTTATTCGAATACCAATTTTCCTCATGCTGAATCGTTACTTCTTTTTCCCTGCTTTGAATACTGATTCACAAAACAGCATATGTTCTCCTTCATTGGGTGCTTTAAATGTTTTTGGATCCTGCGGGTGGTAAGTGCTTCCTTTCTTTAGAGTTTTGCCACTGTGCTTCCCGTATAGTCATGGTTACGGCGTTTGAAAGAGAGGGAAATTAGTGGTGTCTGGTGCTTTACGGTAACCGGGTCTTCCCCAGTATATTGGACCGACCGGTATACCCGAAAACCTTCATCCATTCTTTCCACCTGAATATGCATGACAAAGTCACCTTTATGTATTTCTCTTGTTTTCCCGCTGGCAAGCTCTGCATCTTCAAGTTCGTAATATAAGTACAGCAACAGAAGAAGAAAAACACAAATAATAATTATGGCTTTAGCTGTTCTCTTCATTGGTATCCCCCATTTCCTACTATATAGGACGAATGAACCCCTCCAAAAGTTTCCAAAAATTTTTTAATGAAAAGGGAAAAAATAGAAAGCATAAATAAAGATATTCTTTGAAAAATAAATGGTGAAGCACAACGGAAAAAAACATTTCCGTATGCTTTACGTTACCCTAAGGAAGCCTACCACTGAAGGAGGATACCGATGACCGTTTCAAGCCAGGTTAAACAAACGTTAGCAGGTTTAAAAAGCGCACAAGCAAGCTTTGAGCAATTCGCTCTGCAAACAGAAAATAAGCAAGCAAAGCAGCTTTATGAAAATGCCGCTCAGCAGACACAAGGTGTATTGCAATCGGTAGAAACACGCGTACAACAGATTGAGCAGGAAGAACCACAGTACAAAGGATTTTAAATGACGAGGCTGGCTGTCCAGCCAGCCTCGTCCAAATCTTGGAGGTAACCAATGAAAAAGGCATTTCGACTTGTACTGACACTCGGAATTATCTTCATCCTGATAAGCTGTTCAGCACAGGACGACACGTCAAAGGGAAATTCGGATAATACCGATTTCAAAAAATTACATCGACAAACACCAGCAGTCAAACTGTTGCCAATCAGGCTAAAGAAAAGCTGCAAAAACGAGAAGGAGTTACATCGATTCATGCCGTAAATACGGACAAACAACTTATCATTGCATTTGAAATCGAACATCATAAACGTTTTCAATTAGCATCCATAAGAAAAAAAAGTGCACAAACAAATGGAAAAGACATTCCCTGAACACGAGGCAGAAGTGTCGACGGACAAACGGATCATTCTTGATCTTCAGGAGCTGGAAAAGAAAGTCGACAAAGGGAAACTGTCAAAAAAGCAACTGAAAAAAGAAGTCAAACAACTGGTTAAACGAATGAAAGATAAAACTTAAAGTGAGCGTGATGGACCATGGCAAATAAGAAAAAGAAAAATTTACCGCCGGCTGCACAGCGATATCAGGAATTTCAAAAACATAGGGAAACGAAACGCCCCCTGTTAAAAAACTGTGTAAAAGCATTCTTTGTGGGTGGTTTTATTTGTTTCATCGGCCAAATCATCTCCACCATTTACGTCTATTTCTTTGATTTCACGGAACAGACGGCCGGCAACCCGACAGTAGCAACACTTATTTTCATCACGATGTTTTTAACCGGGTTTGGCGTCTATGACCATATTGGACAATTTGCCGGGGCTGGGTCCACCATACCTGTTACTGGTTTTGGGAACTCAGTTATCTCAGCAGCGATTGAACACCGCTCCGAAGGCTTCATATTAGGTGTTGGCGGGAACATGTTCAAACTGGCTGGGCCTGTTATTGTATACGGCGTTTTTCGGCATTTGTCATCGCTCTCATCAAAACAATCATCATACAATGGGGTGGCTTATAATGTTGAAGGGACACCGGACATGGGTTTTTGAAAATCAGCCAGTCATTATTTCAACCGGAACCGTTGGCGGTCCATTTGAAGCAAACGGCAGAATTCCGGAAGCTTTTGATATTTTGCATGACGATATGTGGCTGAAACAAACATCATTTGAGAAAGCACAACGGACCATGATGGAAGAAGCATGCCAGGTCGCTGTCAAAAACAGCCTTATTCAGAAAGAGCAGGTGCAGTTTTTCATAAGTGGTGATTTGATCAACCAAATAACACCGAGCAGTTTTGCAGCCAAGACACTGGATCTTCCTTATTTCGGCTTATTCAGTGCTTGTGCTACATCAATGGAAAGTCTTGCACTCGCCGCATTCCTAATAAATGGAAATGGGGCAGATTATATTTTGAGTGGCACAGCCAGTCATAATGCCGCAACGGAAAAACAATTCCGGTATCCGACAGAATATGGCGGACAAAAACCGCCAACCGCCCAATGGACTGTAACCGGTGCCGGTTGTGCACTCGTTGCGAAAGATGGCATCGGGCCTAAAGTAACCTCCGCTACCATCGGTAAGGTGGTGGATATGGGGGTGACGGATCCATTCAACATGGGTGGTGCAATGGCTCCTGCCGCTGTGGATACGATTGAAGCACACTTACAGGAACTTGGTGTGGATGCTTCACACTATGATTTGATTATTACAGGTGATCTTGGTCAGGTTGGTCAGGAGGTTTCTTTGGACATGCTGCAGAAGAAAAAATATTAATGTCACCAAGGAAAACTACAAAGACTGTGGACTGACGATTTATCGTGAAGATCAGCCAGTATTTTCCGGCGCGAGTGGTACAGCAAGTTCTGCAGTTGGGGTTTATGGCCATTATTTGCAGATGCTGAAAGAAAAGCAGCTAAACCGTATTCTTATGGTAGCAACCGGAGCACTGCATTCTCCGCTGAGTGTGCAGCAGAATGATTCTATTCCTTGTATTGCACATGCAGTATCAATTGAAGCAGGAAGTGATACATCATGATTTTTTTCTGGGCATTTGTTGTAGGCGGCATTTTTTGTGTTATCGGGCAAATTATGTTTGATGTATTCAAACTTAATCCAGGAGTCGCATTAACCATTTTTGTCATAACTGGCGCTGTTTTGGACGGGCTTGGACTATATGATCCGCTAATCGACTTCGCAGGTGCCGGTGCGACTGTCCCAATAACCAACTTCGGCAACCAGCTTGTCCACGGTGCCATGCAGGAAGCAGAGCAGCATGGCATCATCGGTGTAGTGACAGGCATATTTGAAGTCACCAGCGCCGGTATTTCGGCAGCTATCATTTTCGGCGTCATCGGTGCCTTCCTTTTCAAACCTAAAGGATAGGAGGATTAGTCATGACCGTCAGCTCGCAAGTGAAAGGATGTTACGCTTCGCTGAAGAGTGCTGATGCTACACTTGAAACACTAGCAGCTAAAACAAGCAGTCAGGAAGCGGAGGAAGCGTTCCGACAAGCAAGAAATACAGTCCGAACCGTTAAACAGGACCTGGAACAGCAAGTCATCTTTCTTACCAAAGAAGAACCGCAATATAAAAGCTAAAAAGGTTCATTTACGCGACAAGGAATGTCGGGGCTGTCCTGCCGCTACGCCTGCGTCGAAACAACATGGAAAAGGATGGATACCATGCCAGAGTGGATTGAAATTATTGTTCGTTCAACAATTTTATTACTCGTATTATTCATGCTAAGTAAAGGCTTCGGCAAGAAGAAGCTGTCTCAGCTTACAGTCTTCCAATTTATGCTCATGATTGTCATTGGCGGCATCGTTGCCATGAGTGTGATCAATCCGAATATCCCTATTGCCTACGGGTTTATCGCACTGGCCGTCTGGTTCATCATTCCATTTGCTGCAGAATTTATTGCGCTTAAAAGCAAACGGTTCCGTGACGTAACAAAAGGTAAAGGTACAGTATTGATTCAAAACGGCAAAATCATGGAAGATAACCTGAAAAAAGAGCGTGTCACAACAGACGATTTGCTCAGCAGGCTGCGCAGCAACAATGTTTTCACAGCCGCTGATGTCGAATTTGCAGTAATGGAACCAACCGGGGATGTGAATGTACTTCCTAAAAAAGAAAACCAGCCTGTCACTCCTAAGATGCTAGGAACAAAAGTGTCCCCATCAAAAGAACCCCAAACAGTCATTATGGATGGAAAAATGCTATTAGAGCCATTAGCAAATGCTTCCTTGAACCCTAATTGGCTGGAAACTGAACTCGAAAAGATGAATGTCAGCATTGAAAATGTTTTTCTCGGTCAGGTTGACAGTGATGGACAGCTAACAGTCGATTTATTCGATGATCAACTTTCTGTACCAACCCCAACGGAAAAACCACTTCTTCTGGCTACCCTGAAAAAATGCCAGGCGGATTTGGAGATGTTTGCGTTGGAAACAGAAAACAAAGAAACCAAAGTGCTGTACCAAAAAACAGTGAACGGCTTCAGCAGGCTATTAACAAAATAACGCCGTACTTAAACTGAGAAGACCGTGTTACAATCCCGGTGGTATCCATCTGCATCCCAAAAAACAAACAGGCACCCATTATACCGGGTGCCTGTTTGTTTTACTCGTCTATATGAAGGGCAACTTTACCAAATTGTTTTGATTCTTTTACATAATTCATCGCGTCAGATGCTTCACTGAGCGAAAATGTACGATCCACTACTGGATGCATCTGGTGACTTTCCATGAAATCCAGCATGGCATGTAGCTCCTCCCTGCTGCCCATGGTCGAGCCAATCAGCTGATACTGTCCATAGAAAAACGAGCGCAAATTAAGCTCAATCGTATCTTCTGTCGTTGCACCAAACGTAACGATCCTGCCGCCTTTTTCAGCACTTCCAAAGAACGGTTGAATGTCGCTTTTCCTACACTTTCAATAACCAAATCAATCGTTTCATCCGCCAATTCTTCCGGCCAGCTGCTGTTCGTATCAATGGCACGATCGGCACCAAGTTCTTTTGCCTGTTCCCGTTTTGCTGTACTGCGGGAGCTGACGATGACACGGGCACCTGCTTTTTAGCGAATTGAATAAGAAACGTCGCTACACCGCTTCCTGCTCCTGGAATGAATACTGTTTCACCCTTAGCAGCTTTTCCCCTTGTAAATAATGCTCGATACCCAGTTAAGCCTGACAATGCAAGCACTCCTGCTTCATCCCATGACAAGTGTTCCGGTTTCTTTTCAAGTTGCTCTGCAGACAGCACAATGTATTCAGCGAACGTCCCATTGTCAGGCATCCCTAAAATCTCAAATTGTTCCGGTGGTGCATCACTATTTTCATACCAGCCAAGGGACGGATTAATAATTACTTCATCTCCGACAGAAAATTCGGTTACACCCTCGCCGACCGAGTCAACCACACCGGCACCGTCCGAACCAAGAATAAGTGCTCCCGGTTCTTCCCCTCTGCGGCCAGGGATAGAACAATCTCGCCGGTTCAATCCTGCCGCTTTTATTGCGACCGTAACTTGTGCATGGTCAGCAAACGGTTTGTCCATTTCTTTCTGTTTTAATTCCCCATGTTCGTGTACAAATGCTTTCATAGCCATTGGCCCTCCTCATAATATTTACTAAATGTATGGAGATGCTGTTTTTCGGTTATATCATGTGAAAAAAGTGGGATATAAATTTTCTCTTGTTCCGCAAATGTCTCTTTGATGAGGTCCAGATACTGGTGTTCATGAGTTTTTCGTTTCTGCAAAAATTCGCCATCGGCATCTTTCGGCAGTATTTTGTTGACGATCAGCGTTTTTTACGTGCAAATGATAATTGGCCAGTAAGTCAATTGCTTTTTCGGTTTCCACAATGGACAAACGCTCCGGGTTAATAACAAATGCAAAACCGGTCACCCCGTCATCCAGAAGAATCTCCCGTGCCCTTGCAAAGCGTTCCTGGCGTTTTTTCAGCACATCATAGATCGGGTCCTCGACAGGCTCACCATCGTTCAGCAGCTGGCTGTAGTTTTCATTCGTTTTATTCCGTTTTTGCAGCATTCCTTCAATCCAGACTCCCATCAATTCAGGCAAGGACAAAAGACGATGGTATGGCCTGTTGGTGCTGTATCAAATATAAGCTTATCATAATGTTGCCTTTCTTCTAAAATAATTGATATTAATTTATCGAATAACGCCGCTTCATCGGCACCAGGGGATGCTTTTGCTGTATCCAGCTGGCGGTGGACTTCTTCCATCATGCCGGAATGCACGACATTGCTGATATTCGATTTCACTTCTTTTATATAGGTGTCCGTCTCTTTCTGCGGATCGATTTCAATGGCATCAAGACTGTCGGCTACTTTGGTGACCGTGCCGCCGATCTGCCGGTTAAAAATATCACCCAGATTGTGGGCAGGGTCCGTGGAAATAAGCAATGTATGAAAGCCATTCAGCGCTGATTTCCAGGCAATTGCTGCCGCAGATGTGGATTTGCCTGTCCCGCCTTTGCCGCCTGCAAATATAATTTTCTTCTCTAATACTTTCATCATGCTAACTCCTTTTTCATCATCTTTGTCGGGTTTCTGGTCACTAGCAGCAGCGGATGCCTGTCAGTGGTGATTTATCCATTCCCATCCGCAAGTGCCAGTCATGAAACTGTTCAATCATGTATGGATACAATTCCAGTGTATAGTAATAAACCGGATTCGGGATGCCGAGCATTTCTGAATATAAGAGCAGGAGGAATAAGTCATCCTGATCCCGGAGTTCCCTGGCTATTTCCTGGCGATGCGGCATACGGAGTACTTCTTCATAAAATGCCGCGAGTCTCTTCAGCTGGTCCAGCATATGATCACCCCTTTACAAAACTGTCCCAGTAGTTAATAAAGCGAAAGAGTGCCAACATCTGTAACATTGGCACCTTCGCAACTTCACTATTTCGCATGTTTATCCAAATCATCCGGTGTTTTCAGGTTCTGCGTTAATGAGCTGAACGCTGTCAGCACAATCCAGACGGCAAACACAAAGATAATTGCGCCCAGCACGAACAGCAAAAGTTTCGGGTCACTGCCGAACCATGACCATTCAAACAGCACTTGTTGGAACATGGCCCATAATGTCATAAACATCACAAAGATCATTGGTATCAGTGTCACCAAATAGTTGCTGCCCCGTCTCTTCAGCCAAATAGAAATCAAAAGCAAACTGATGCCAGCAAGCAGCTGATTGGATGTACCAAACAGCGGCCAGAGCAAGTAACCGCCTGACCCAAACCCTTTGGATCCTTCCGGCAAGAGTACCAACACTGTGCTGGAGATAACCGCTACCGATGTGGCCACATGCATTTGGAAAGCGCCGGCACTTTGTATTCCGCACCAAGTTCTGCGATGATATAGCGCATCATACGGACTGATGTATCCAGCGTCGTTGCTGCAAAGCTAACAATAATTATCGATACAATCGTCCCAGCAATGTCTGGCGGGATCATTAATCCTGTCGCCAAAGCACTCGCACCTTCAACAAAGACATTCAGCCCAGCTTCGTTAGCCGCTGGAAAACTGCTGTAGGTCGCCAGAAATTCATCGGTACTTCCAAAGAACGTGACAACAGCCAAAATCGATACGAGAGCAAGTGTACCTTCACCGACAGCACCAAAATATCCGACAAACGTGCGTCTGTTTCTTTGTTAAGCTGCTTGGAAGATGTTCCGCTTGAAACGAGACCGTGGAACCCGGATATCGCACCACAAGCAATGGTGATGAATAACAGCGGGAACCAGGACGTATCTGCACCAGGATTCGTGATTGGTGCTGTAATTTCCGGATTCGTAAACAACAGACCAAGGTATAAAATGGCCAGACCGACGACAAGCTGGTGCGAATTAATAAAATCACGCGGCTGTAAGAGCTTCCAGACCGGAATGGTGGAAGCGATATAGACGTAAGCCATTAAAATAATAATCCAAATCAAAAACGCGCTATTAACTGCACCCATGCCGAATAAACCAGCACTACCCTCACCGCCAAAATACCGAACCAGATCAATTTGCAACACTTCCGCTCTGCTCGCAACAATCGCCGCCAAGTACATAACGGCGAGTGCTATCACCGAGGGACCCAGCATTTTGCATTCCGCTTATAAACGGCATAACCAATCCAAATAGCCAGCGGGATCTGGATGAATACCGGAATAACACTTGCCGGGTATGAAACAAACAGATTAGCAATTACCCAGGCAAAAACAGCATTCACCATCAATACGAGAATCAAAATAATAAATAAGAACAGCATTTTTGCCCGCTGGCCGACCAGCTTGTCTGCAAGGGTCCCGATGGATTGTCCTTTATTGCGTACGGACAGGACGAGCGTGCCAAAGTCATGGACACCAGCTGCTAAAACAGTGCCCAGCACCACCCATATCAATGCTGGTAGCCAGCCCCAATAAACGGCAATTGCCGGTCCGAGAATTGGTGCCGCACCAGCGACAGAAGTAAAGTGATGTCCCCATAAGACAAATTTGTTTGTCGGCACAAAGTCCACATCATCCTTGTACTTGTGCGCCGGCGTCACATAGTTTGGATCAAGCCGGAAGATCTTCTCGCTACCAGCTTGGAATAATACCGGTAGCCAAGCGCAAAGACCACCAACCCGATCACTGCTGCCAAAATACCACTCATTCGCCTCTCCTCCTTTTAATTGGCAGAAACATCAGAAAATTGTAGGTATCCCATTAGAATATATGCGGAAACGCTTTCTAGTACAACTTCATTTTACTATAAATACAGATAAATTTAAATATTTAAAACCCTAATTGAAAGATAATTCTTAGAATAGTGTTTCTAATTGCTTAGTGCGAGTGAAAGAAGGAAGATTTTGCTTATAAGGAGCTTATTCACAGATTATACTCCCGAACGTCATAAAAATCCTGACAGCGTCACGCACTGTCAGGATTGAATTTATGCCTTTCCCATCCCGCGCAAAAACTGCAGCAGCATGGTAATACTCCGGTTGATTTCCGGGTCTTTCAAAGCTTTCAAAAGATCCATGTAAGATGTTTTCCCCGACGCTTCTGATGCCGCAGCCTCTTTAACTGCATGATTCATGCGGTCCGCAAAATACTGCAGTTCATCCACATCGAGCCTCCCTGCAAGCTGAAACAGTTTTGTGAGGTTTTCCACTGGTGCTGCATACTCCGGCTTATTCAGCTCACGCATCACATTCACCAGTGCATCTTCCCGATGTTTGACAAGGGCGTTCATCATATCAAGTGTTTCACTCTGATTGAGTGCCTCCAGCAAGTCAATTCCTTTCAAAATCGCTTCCTTATTGTCACTGACCGCTGCTGCCACTTCCTCCAGATTACGCTGGCGAATGGTTTCTTTAGGTACTTCCATTCGCTTTATTTTCGAAAGTTTCTCAGCCATTCTGCTTCACCTGACTTCCTGGAAAAATATAGTCATCGCGTTCCCATTTACCCTCCACACGGACACCAATTTGTGGCTGCGGATTGCCGCGCCGGTAGTTGTTTGGCGGAAGCGGACTTTTACCTTTTTTCTTGATGACTTCCATCCTGACCGCTATTTCTTTATAGGCCGGTGTATCCGTATCCTTATCCACACGATTGTCAGTCAGATAATTGACAGCGGTTTTGCCATTGTCATTCAGAGGCAGGTACAGTTCGTTGCCGCTGACCCGATCCGTCACATGCACCGTCCCGGTCACCTCACCGGTTCTCGATACCAGTTTCACTTCGGCGCCTTCGTTAATTCCGCGTTCTTTTGCCAATTCAGGCGAAATTTCAATAAACGCTGTCGGCATTTTGCTGGTGATGGCCGGTGACTTATACGTCATATTCCCTTCATGGAAGTGCTCCAGCACCCGGCCATTGTTTACATGCAAATCATATTCGTCATCCGTGTCATAGCGCAGTTTAAATTCAAGCGGGTAAAATGTCGCCTTGTTATCATCAAACGGAAATCCGTCCGTAAACAGCAGTGGTGTATCCGTACCATCAGCCGCAACCGGCCACTGCAGACTGTCGTACCCGGTTAGTCTGTCGTAACGGACGCCGGCAAATAACGGTGCCAGTGACGCCGCTTCATCCATAATGTCCGATGGGCTGGCATAATTCCAGTCATACCCGAGCCGCCTGGCAATATCCATGATAATTTGCCAATCCGGGCGGGAATCTCCGACAGGATCAAGCGCCTGATAAAGCCGCTGAATGCGTCGCTCCGTATTGGTGAAGGTCCCTTCTTTTTCCAGGCTCGGAACCGCCGGTAAAATAACATCCGCATATTTTGCCGTCTCGGTTAAAAATAAATCCTGCACAACAAAGAATTCCAATTTTTCAAATGCCGCTGTCACGTAATTGATATTGGCATCCACAATACCGGTATCCTCGCCAAGGACGTACAAAGAGGCCAGCTCCCCTTCATGGATGGCACCAATCATTTCATGGTTATCTTTGCCGGGCTGTGCGGGTATCTCTACCCCCCACGCTTCTTCATAACGGCTCCGAACGTCATCAGCGGCAACTTCTTCATATCCCGGGAAGAAGTTCGGCATGCTGCCAAAATCACTGCAGCCCTGGACGTTGTTGTGCCCTCTTAATGGATAGGCACCTGTCCCTTCCCGCATATAGTTGCCGGTCACAAGCAGCAGATTGGAAATGGCGGTACTTGTGTCACTGCCAAGCTGGTGCTGGGTCACCCCCATCGCCCAGCATACCGCGAGTTTCCCGACGCTTGCAGCCTGTTCGGCAATAGCCATCAAATCTTGTTTTGCAATGCCGGTCATTTCTTCCGCGTAATCGAGTGTAAATGGCTCCAAGGATTGTTTGAAATCCTCAAACTTGTTCACCCATTTGTCGATAAAAGCGCTGTCTTCCAAACCATTGTCAATAATATATTTCGTCACAGCTGAGAGCCAGACGAGATCGGTTCCGCTTTTCGGCTGGAAGAACCGGTCCGCGCGCTGTCCCATCTCATGTTTCCGCAAATCAAACACGTATAGCTTCTGTCCAAACAACTTTTGCGACCGTTTAATCCGTGAAGCGAGCACAGGGTGTGACTCAGCTGTGTTGGATCCAATCGTTATCACCATATCTGCCTTGGCGATGTCATCGATGGAACCGGAGTCACCACCATGCCCCACCGTACGGAATAGCCCTTTTGTTGCCGGTGACTGGCAATAGCGGGAGCAGTTATCGATATTATTAGTGCCGATTGCCTGCCGGGCCAATTTCTGCATGGCGTACGATTCTTCATTGGTTGCTTTCGACGAAGCGATGAATCCCAGTGCATCTGCACCCTTGGCAGCTTTGATTTCCTGAAAGCGCCTGGCGGTGTAATCCAGTGCCTCCTCCCACTCCACTTCAACAAACGACTCCCCATCACGAATGAGCGGCTTTGTAAGACGTTCTTCTGAATTTACGTAATCCCAGCCAAACTTCCCTTTCACACACGTGGAGATACCATTGGCCGGTGAATCGTGCTGCGGCTCCACTTTCAGTACTTTCCGGTCTTTTGTCCATACGTCAAATGTACAGCCAACACCACAATATGTACAGACCGTTTTCGTTTTTTCGATGCGCTCCTCACGCATGGCAGCTTCCGTATCAGAAACGGCAAACAATGGTCCATATCCGGGCTCCACAGTCTTCGTTGCATCAATCATCGACCGGAGCAGACCTGGTTCGTGGTCGGTCATATAGCCTGCCTCGCCAACCATCGACGTCTCCATCAGGGCATTACACGGACAGACCGTTACACACTGCCCGCAGCTGACACATGAAGACTCATCAATTGGCGCGTCTTCATCCCAGACTACTCGCGGCTGCTTGCGATCCCAGTCAATCAGAAGTGTTTCATTCACCTGAACATCCTGGCACACTTCCACACATCGTCCGCACAAAATGCACTGATCCGGGTCATACCGGTAAAACGGACTGGAATTGTCAATTTCATAAGGTTTCGGTTCGAACGGACGAGACTGATGTTCAAGCCCAAACTCCTGAACCGTATTATGAATCTCACATGAGCCATTATTGTAATCACAGACGGTACAATACAGCTCATGATTCTCCAGAATTCTGTCCAGCGCCTCCTTCTGTGCTTCATTCACATGCCCGGGATCCGTTTTAACACTCATGCCTGCCTTCACCGTTGTCCCGCACGCACGTACAACATCACCATCCACCTCCACCATACAAGTGTCACATGTCTGGACAGGTCCTAATGCCTCGTTATAGCAGATCTGCGGAACAAACGTACCAGTCGTGTTAATCAGATCCAATAAATTCTGCTCCGGTGCTGCCAAATACTCTTCCCCATTAATGGTCACAATGACATGGTCCTGATTTGCCACCTTTTCCCCTCCCTAAAGCAAAATCACTTGCACATCCCTTTTTAAAAGTTTGTATTTTAAAAATATTATAACATAAACAGAGAAAATATTAACATATCAGCTATAGTTAAGATATATATTCCTGTCCCTCCATCATTTGAAACATACTAGTAGGCGCTATTTCCTTTTTCCTCTTTCATTTGCCGCATAACCACTCTTATCCAGATGGAAATCAATAGAGAAATAATGTGCATAGCCCCAAATATAACTAAAACCAGCTGATAGCTATTGGTCGAATCATAGATTAGCGACAGCACCATAGGCCCAACAACACCGGCTACTGCCCAGGCGGTTAAAATATAGCCATGAATCGCGCCCAGCTGTTTTGTTCCAAACAAATCCCCAATGTAAGCTGGAACGGATGAAAAACCCCCTCCGTAACAGGAAACGATAGCATACACAAGAATTTGAAATAAAATCACCGAAGTTATAACTGGTAGCAAAAAGTAGGAAACAATGCCTGTAATAAAAATATCGTATACACATTCGGTCGGCCAATATAGTCGGAGATAGCAGCCCATCCAAGTCTGCCAGCGCCATTGAAAAGTCCCATGATCCCTACCATCGCAGCTGCCGCAACGGCTGACATACCGGTAATTTCCTGACCAATTGGAGATGCAACAGAGATGATAGCAATACCTGTGGTAACGTTAAGAAACAGCATCGTCCATAACATCCAGAACGGTTTCGTCTTAATAGCCTCATTGGCTGTCATTTGGGAAAGGTCTTCTTTTTCTTTCTTCGGTTTATCAGCTTTGTCAACCCGCATTCCTTTTGGTTTCCACCCCTCTGGAGGCGGTGCAAGATACTGCGATGCAGCCATCATGATGATCAAATAACTTGCTCCCAAAATATAAAATGCGTTGGAAATACCAACTGAACTGACCAGAGCCTCACCGGCCGGCCCGCTGATAAGCGACGCAAAGCCAAAGCCCATGATCGCAAGCCCCGTTGCCAGCCCCCGGTGATCCGGAAACCATTTTACAAGCGTTGACACTGGTGCTATATAACCGATCCCGAGTCCAATGCCACCAATAACCCCGTAAAAGAAATACATTAAAATCAATGATTCAAAAGCAGTTGCCAAGCCAGTTCCCATCACACCCACCCCAAAAAACAGAGCGGATAACATTCCGGAAATGCGCGGACCCCTTTTCTCCACAAACTTCCCCCATGAAAGCCGCCGAAAATCCTAAAAGAAAGATTGCAATACTGAAAGCAAGGGAAATCTGACTTGTGCTCCAGCCATACGCATCAGCCATCGGGTTTGTAAAGACACTCCAAGCGTACGCCGATCCTATACAAATATGAATACCTACCCCGGACAAAGCAATGAACCAACGATTTTTAACTTTCTCCATGTTTCCCCTCCCGCTGAATCAATCCATTGATGACATGCGTGATCACATTTTATGTTTATTTAAAAATGCTGGAGAGTATGTAGTATTTTCATGAAAGAATAAATAATTAACTATTGATGTAACAATGAGCGACTGCTACGGGAGAAATCCTCCACTTCGGGCGTTCATCACGCCAATGAGCGACCGTAGCGGGAGAATTCCTCCACTTTCGGGCGTTCATCACGCCAATGAGCGACCTCTGCGGGAGAATTCCTCCACTTTCGGGCGTTCATCACGCCGATGAGCGACCGCAGTGAGCTTCTTACTCCACTTTCGGGCGTTCATCACGCCGATGAGCGACCACAGTGAACTTCTTACTCTGCTTTCGGGCGTCATCACCTATATCCATTTATTAAAAGATTCAGTGCTTAAACGACCACATATTTTGATATTAAAAAAACGCTTGGATAAATAAGGTCTATCCAAGCGTTTTTTGTCAGTTCATTTAATTGTTAAAATCCTGCTAAGCGATAGGTGATTTGATATTTTTCACAGTAAGGGAAATGCTCAATGAATAAATGCCTTTTTCTGATGGACGTTCAGTACAGTTTCCCTTGCCTGAACAGGATTGTGGAAATCTTCATTACAGCATGAATATAACAGTTTTGCCGCAATGGGAATGGATCCCCGTAAAATTGCGGGTATATCGTATCAAATGTTGCTTTCATCTGATCAGTCAGCCGGGTATACACTTCCTTTTCACTCAGGAACTGCGTTTCTCTTCCCTGCAGCCACTCCAGATACGACACAATGGCACCACCGGCATTGGCCAAAATATCCGGAATGATAATGACACCATTGTCACTTAAATACGTATCCGCTTCACTTGTCATGGGTGCATTGGCTGCTTCCACGATGATCTTTGCTTTTATATCCTCCATATTATTCCGTGTCACCTGTGATTCCAGCGCTGCCAGCATCAGAACATCGGTATCCATTGTCAGCAAATCATCTCTGTCCCTGATTTCTGCTTTGACTTCTGCTTCTTCCAGTTGTTCCTGGTCCACCGGCAGATCCCCGCCATTCTTTTTCACAAATTTCACCAGGCCGGGGGATATCGAGGCCATCAGAATTATAAAGCGTCACGTTCCGGTCGCTGACGGCCACAATGTTATTATTTAAATAATCACACTGGTATGCCTCTAAAGCTGCGACAGACCCAACATTCCCGAAGCCTTGCACGGCAATCGATAGTTTTTTGTCAGCGTGATCGAGTGCGGTTTGGGCAAATTTATTATCGCGTTCAGCCAGCCACTTCTCCTGCTCCTTGACGAAATCGTGCAGCATGTAGCGAAGGGAGAAATACACGCCTTTCCCGGTTGCAGCACTTCGGCCAAGGGATCCACCATTCATGACACTTTTTCCGGTGAAGCTTCCCCTGTACGGTTTTCCCGGCTGGATGCTTTTATATTCGCCCATCATCCAATCCATCTCTCTACTGCCTGTTCCAACATCCGGTGCCGGTATATCTTTATCAGGTCCGATGATTTCACTGAAGTACTGGACATACTTTTGCAAACCAAGTTCAGTTCTTTGACTGAGTATTCCCTTGGGTTGATGATTACACCGCCTTTTCCGCCGCCAAACGGGACTTCGTGCAGTGCATTTTTCAGTGTCATCAGGGCTGCCAAATTTTCCACTTCCTCCTCTTTGACAGACTCATGAAACCGGATGCCACCCTTATACGGACCCAAAATGTTATTGTGCTGGACACGGAATGCCGGGACCCGCTCCACTTTCCCGTTGTCACGGGTGATGCGCAGATACGATTTATTAATATGGTTCGGTGTTGACAGAATTGATGCCAGTGAGGAAAAGGCCTTTTCTCGTGATTTCCCTGTTAGTTCCGGCAGAAATCCATCATCATCCATGAGCGCATCCAATGATTCCTGAATAATAGTTCCTGTATTATTTCCCATAAAAACAGCCTCCATATTAAAATAGTGGTACGTCTACTATTCCATACCCGTTTTTCCTTTAATTTCAACATGATAGCTGTGACCGGCTAGAACAAGAACAACGCTAATGCTGTCGATAACAGCAAGCCGAAAATGACCGGTACAAAGTTTTTACGGACCAGATCCATAACGGATACACCGCAAAACCGGCAATTGCAATCAGCGATGACCAGGCAACAATCGTTCCGCCACCGGTCCAGATGGAGCCCATTTGTCCGATTGCCGCAAGCGTCCCGGTATCAATGGCTCCGTTTTGAAGAGATGCCGCAAGTGCGCCAGTTAGCGGCAAACCGGAAAATCCAGAACCATCAAGCCCGGTGATGATGCCAATAATCAGCACGCTGAATGCAGAAAGGAATGCACTTTGCGGCAGGAATTCCTGCGACGATTTGACAAGATCAAACAGCAGGCCTGGTGCGTTTTCATCCATTCCGAGTATGCTTCCGGAAAAATCAGAGCTGCCAAGGAAAAAGAAACCTGCAATGGGGATGACCGGGCCCATTGCCTTAAAGGCAAACACGAAACCTTCTGTTATGTGATTAGTGATATAGTCCAAAGCATTCTGGCGGCCAAACGCCACTGTTGACAAGAGCAGCAGAATAACCGCAACACCACCGACAAATGCCGCGCCATCGCCACCTTCAAACCCGGACATCCGCCCGGAATAAAGCTTCGTGTACATCATGTAGGCGACAACAGTGGTCAGGGCAACTGGAACAAGAACGGCGAATAGTTTGCTCCATGCCTTCAGATGCGTTGCTTTTGACTTATTTTCGGATTCTTTAGCAGTTTGCATTTGATTCATTTCAATTTCATTCATTTGGTCATCTTTGGAGCGGATCGTCTTGCGGTAGAGAAAGTAGGCCAGCCCAATCGCTGCTATCCCTGCTATTAGCGAAAGTACAAGCGCCCTATCCGCGACAAGCGCCGTATCAATCCCCGCCGATGTGGCTGACAGATTCGGAGCCACCTGCACAATGTAGTCCGAAGACAGTGCCATTCCCTGCCCAGCCAGCGCAACTGCAACCGCCGCCGTCATAGCAGGAAGGCCGGATCGGATAGCTGCAGGAACCAGCAGTGCACAAATGAGCGGAACAGCCGGCGTCGGCCAAAAATAGAGAAATAACGTACGTTACAGCAATCAGTACAAAGAAGGAAACATGCCCGTTGATCATCAGCTTCTGAATCGGCTTAATCATTCGCCGATCAGCGCCAAGGTCTCTGAGCGAATGCAGCAACGCCATCATAAAGGTGATAATGAGGAAAATATTGAAGAGTTCTTTGGCTGCGACAAGGTTTGCGTTAAATATGGCGGTAAATCCGTCGATAAGACTCCCTTTGTAGACCCAGGCAATGACAAACGTGCCAAGCAACGTTGGCAGAACAACACCTTTGCGAAAAATCATGGTCAAAATGATGATCAGTGTAAAAATACCATATAGCGCATGGGATATGGTCAGTTCCACATCAACCACTTCCTTCCTTTCTCGACTGTGCTATAGCCTATGCACAGGTGAAAGAAGCGGTGCAACCCTTGTCAAAAATACACACCTATTTACGAATCTTAAGAACGCTCAGGAAAGAATTCGAGGTCTCAACTCATTTCGATCCATTCTCATCGGCGCAATCATTGCACATCAGTTTTCCGTCCTCATGAACGCCGTCAAAAACCCATTCTCGCAATAGACATTTTTCACCACATATCTGGCACTGGCCAACCAGTTCGCGCATGAAATCACCCCTTTAAAAAGTATATCGAAAAACGACCCTTTGTATACCAAAGAGTCGCATGTTTGCAGAATATTCTTCATTACGATGGTGATGTGAGCGGTCCGAACGTTATGCTGCCTGCACTAATGTCCTCGGCTGTTTGTGGAACAGCAGGAAGACAGCAATCGAGCAGATGATAAAGGACGGGATAATATAGGATACATTATACAGGAATGAATATAACCAGACCGATTGTCCCTCCACTGCCGATTCAAAGAACACAACACCGGCCGCGAAATGGGCTGCAAACCGAAGCATGCTGCCAAGGAATGCCCCAAGTGTAATATAAGTCAGGTACGTTTTCACATGACCGGATTGAACCGCTTCCTGTATCTGCTTTGCAAAAACACCGGCAAAACCAATCACCGTAAAGGCCAGCATATAATCGATAAGACCCTGGACCGGATGCAGTACATATCCTGTACCAACGGCAACCTGCAGAATTCCCCACAAAAAGCCCGATAGCAAACCACCTTTAAGCCCCCACCGGAAAGCAACGATGAAGACAGGGATCATCGCCAGTGATACAGAACCACCCTGTGCCCAGAGCTTAATAGATAAAAACGGAATAATGTCCAGCAGTAATGCCAGTGCTGTAAAAACAGCCACTTCAATTAAAAACAGCGTGCGATTGGAACGCATCAACATTCCTCCCCTTTGCAGACGGAACCATTCCGCCTATCATTTTTGAACACAAAAAGCAATGCCAAGGGGAAGCTTCCTGATGGGAAATTCCGCTCACACTGCTCTCTATTCCATCAAAAAGCCGCCATCCCTACGCTAGCACTAACTAACAGGTTCGAAGGGTCTGAACAGCAAACTGTTCACTCTCAGCCATCCGGCTCCCCTTGAAGGCTTCTAACCTATGCTTTTTGCTGGTTTCAGAGGTTGTTCAAAAAGTCCGGTAAAAATGACACTTCGAATTTCTTCGTTGGCTTGCTTTTCCGTCGCTCATGTATTCATTTACATACACTCCGCTACTCAAAGCAGCACCGCCTTGAACTTCTTGGTCCTTTTTATCCTCCTTTTTGAAGCCACATTTTCAGTATAACGCATTATTTGCAAAATAACAAACACTTTCTGAGACAGGTTTCGGGCGGATCCCATCGGACGGGAACCACACGGAATCATGCTTCTGTCAGCGAAAGAAATTCCTCTACATCCTGAACACATAGCTTTATCGCATTTTCCCAAAAATCTGGCTTCGTCAAGTCAACGTTCAGATGTTTGG
Organism: Lentibacillus juripiscarius JCM 12147; assembly: GCA_001311805.1. The sequence continues at coordinate 35,451 of BBCA01000024.1, forward strand.
CCGCCAGTTCCTCCACGGTCATCCGGCCGGTGTCACGAAGTAAGGCGATGTAGTCATCCTCAAAGTCCCCGTCCGATTCCTGGGCGTGTGCATAAATCCCCAGGCTGAACAAATAGCCAAATGTATACGGGAAGTTATAGAATGGCACACCGGTAATGTGGAAGTGCAGTTTGGACGCCCAGAAATTCGGATCGTACTCAGAAAGTGTTTCACAATACGCTTCTTTCTGTGCGTCGACCATCAGTTCCTGTAGCCGATCCACAGACACCATCCCTTGCTTGCGCTCCTCATAAAAGCGCTGTTCAAAAATAAATCTGGCATGGATATTCATGAAAAATGCAACACTGCGCTTCACTTTGTCTTCCAGCAATGCGCTTTTTTCTTCTTTTGTCTCTGCACTTTTCACCGATGCGTCAGCAACAATCATTTCAGCAAACGTTGATGCCGTCTCTGCCACATTCATGGCGTATCCCTGGTTCAGCCCATGCAAATCATCCATAACGTGCTGATGGTACGCATGCCCCAACTCGTGTGCCAATGTCGCTATATTGGCGGCCGACCCGGAATACGTCATGAAAATACGTGTTTCTTTACTGTCAGGAAAACTGGTACAAAACCCTCCCGGTTGCTTACCAGGACGATCCTCCGCTTCAATCCAGCGATTTTCAAACGCCATTTCGGCAAAATCAGCCATTTTCGGGCTGAATTTCCGGAATTGATCAATAATAAAGCTAGCACCTTCTGTATACGATGATGTTTTCACCGAATGGGAAATGGGTGCATTCACATCATAGAAGCTTAATTGATCCAACCCTAATATATCCGCTTTTTTCTCCAGAAACGTTACAAAATGGGTTTTATAGCGATTAATTGCACCCCACATTGCATCAAGTGTTTCCTGTTTCATCCGGTTAATGGCTAATGGCTCCTTCAGCACATGCTTCCAGTCCCGGTGTTTATATTTTGCAGGCGAAACCCAGCGAGGTGATTCAATGTCTGGCCAAAAAAGTCCGCATTCGCCCCCCACGCCTTATCCAGCTGTTCAAACACATGCTTGCGCACCGAACGGTCAGGATCATTTAGTTTATTTGCCGCCTGACCGACTGAATAGGAATGAATTTCGCCATCTTCTTCTATATCCACATTCATATTGCCGACAACCGTGTCATACATCTGGCTCCAGCCTTCATACCCGTCAACTTCCAAATCGCTGATCAGCGCCTCCTGCTCCGGTGATAGCAATTCTTTCGCACGATTTCTCCGTTCATCCAAAACAAACGAATTTCCTGCAAATCCGGATCTTGCAGCACATTTTCCCACTTCCCGTCATCAATCAGGGTCCATTTTTGCTCCAGTTCTGTTTTCACCCGGTCCATTTCTGCCTTGAGGGCGCTGCGTTCTGCCACTAGCATGCCAGATTCCTTATCATGCATGTCCTGTGCGTGCAGACAGCTGATAAACGCGAAAGCCTCCCGCATTTTGCGCTGCGCGTCCTCAAGCTTGCCGGTAATATCCCGGAGGCTTTGCACAATGGACTTCTCATCCCCCGGCTCAAAGTGGCTGACGCTTTCTTCAAGCTGCCGGATAGTTTCCTGTACGTCTGTTAAATACGTACGAAATTCCTTTGATCTGCTTCCCCCGGGAAAAATACTGTCAAGATCCCATGCTGGATTGTACGTTAGCCCTTTCATCCAATCGCTCCTTTTGTCACTTAAAATCCTTCATTATATACCTGTCTAATTATAACAAATAATAAGAAAATTATCACGAGGTATTTTTGTTCGGTTCCTAGTTGAATCGTAAAGTGTCACTACTGGGGAGAAAGGGTTTACACATCGATGAACGTCACCTGTACCCGCTCAATAATGCGAACCCGATTCTTGGTTTTGAGCTTTTTCGCCTGCCAACAAACCGTTTTTTCTAAGAACCTCTTTTGTTTCATACCTCTGCCAGTGATATAGTTATTTTTAAACCATGCCCACATAGAGCTGACGACCGTAAACAATAATGAAACTAACTGCTCCATTGTTTCACCATCAATTGGCAGTGGTGATTTGCCAAGTATGACAAGAAATTGGTTCACAAGTGCCAAAAGAAGCACAGATGACCTTACTATGGTCCCTTTATCCATTCGTTCGTCCCCCATATCATTCCTTTTACCTCCCATTATGTTCAATAGCAGGTGTTCCGGAACGGCAGCTATACTAACAACGTCCTCTATTGGGGTAAAACCCCTTGCATCAACTGATACAAGGGGGATAATTAGTTGCGCTTTCGTTCGATCGGCAAGATACCATTTGTTATGTTGCGTACAATTGCCGTAAAAAGAAGCACGCCTACCATAATAACGACAACTGCAGAAAAAACTGAATTACAAATCGTATTATCTCATTTCCGGTAAATGAAATAAGGTATCGCACACCATAAAAAAGAATTGCCGCACCGGTTCCGGTAACACCGATGAAGCTAAGAAGAACGCCAACAAGCTGAATAGGCGCTAACTTCCTCCATGTTTCTTTATGTTTAAAAGCTACATATACGATGTAGCCCGCTAATATGATTGCTATTATAACTGCTCTATTCATATTGGAATATCTCCTAACTTACATGAATGGGGGTGCCAGTTTCTACCGACTGCTTCAGTGCCTGCAGCATATACCCGATTCCACCGCAGTCTTGGAGCGGATACACTCGCGGCAAGCTGTCATGAAAGCAGCTGTTTATGACGGGCCGATATTTTTTTCCGGTGAGAATGATCAGTCGGTCATATTGGTCAAGCCCTTTCTCCCTTACCTGCTGCTGCAGCCTGTCAGCGGTTATGATTTCGGCCTTTTTTTGGCCAAAAGTTACATCATATTGCCCGTCCACCACATCATCTGGAAAAAGGAACCCATGCTTAGCCGATAGAACAACCCACCCGTCAGTGAATGTTTCCGCGTATTGCTGACAGCGTTTATGCAAAGTGCCAACGTAGGCATCCTTGGCAGGAGCTGGACCGTGTCCTGGATAGTTATCCCAGATTTTTTCCTGCCACACGGAATAATACTCAACTCTCTCATTCTTAACGCCTCTTTTCTATCAGTCTTTCTAGTATAGCATGCCGCGGCGTATCGCGAAACTACCACACAGGTGAAATAGTCGTAATTCAAAATAATTGGCCGTAATTACTTGACACCATTAATTTATTAATCTATACTCAGTTACATAAAGTAACTTATGGAGGGATATACATGGCAAAAACAACTTGGAATGTAGATACCGTACACAGCGAAATAGGCTTCACCGTCAAACATATGATGATTTCTAAAGCGAAGGGAACCTTCAATGATTTTGATGCTGTTGTCGAAGCAGATCCGGACAACTTGGCAGATGCAACGATTGAAGTAAACATCGATGCAGCGAGCATTGACACACGCAACAATGATCGTGATGATCATTTGCGTTCTGCCGACTTCCTTGACGTCGAAAGTCATCCAAAAATTACATTTAAAGCAACAGATATCCAAAAGAAATCAGACAGCAGCTACGATGTGACAGGTGACCTTACCATCAGTGGCACGACGAACCCCGTAACATTGGATACAACGTTGAAGGGCAGAGCAAAGACCCGATGAGCGGGAATATGGTGGCCGGATTCAGCGGAGAAACAAAAATTAACCGCAAAGACTTCGGTCTCACCTGGAACGCAGCACTGGAAACAGGCGGCGTGCTGATTGCCGACGAGGTCAAAATCACCTTCGAAATCGAAGCGCATAAAGCAGAATAATAGACTTAGAGAAAGACCGGTTCATTTTCGGGATGCTATATTCCGAAAACGAACCGGTCTTTTAAGGTAAAATCTACTGAGCTTCCCGGGGACACAAGTGCTTGTTGCGCTTTTGTTTACTATATCAACTGTTGGAAAATTGTTCCGCTTCAGTTGAGCCCGCTAATGCTACAGTAGAGGATGTGTCTCCAGATATAACCTGTGCTACTTCATCAAAATATCCCGTACCAACTTCACGCTGGTGCCGTGTTGCACTGTACCCATCCTTTTCACTGGAAAACTCGGCCTGCTGCAATTCCGAATAGGCTGCCATGCCATCATTCTTATATTTTTTGGCAAGATCAAACATACTGTGATTCAGTGCATGAAACCCTGCAAGCGTAACAAACTGGAATTTGTACCCCATTTCACTCAGCTCGCTTTGAAATTCTGCAATTTCATGTTCTGACAATTTCCCACGCCAATTAAAGGAAGGTGAGCAATTATATGCAAGCAATTGATCGGGATATTTTTCGTGAATGGCATCAGCAAATCTTTGTGCTTCCTCCAGATTTGGCTCTGATGTTTCACACCAAACCATATCTGCATAAGGAGCATAGGCCAAACCTCGTGCGATAGCCTGATCCAAGCCAGGTCTCGTTTTGAAAAACCCTTCAGAAGTCCGTTCCCCAGTAATAAATTCTGTATCATACGGATCGACATCACTCGTTATCATATCAGCCGCATTGGCATCTGTTCTGGCAATAATAACGGTCGATGTCCCCATCACATCGGAGGCAAGCCTGGCAGCAATCAGATTCCGCACCGCCGTTTGTGTTGGCAGCAGCACTTTCCCGCCTAAGTGGCCACACTTTTTTCCGATGAAAGCTGATCTTCGAAATGGACGGCCGATGCTCCGGCTTCAATCATCGCTTTCATCAGTTCAAAGACATTTAATTGGCCACCAAACCCTGCTTCCGCATCGGCAACAATCGGTGCGAACCAGTCGATGGAGTCATCCCCTTCCGCATGATGAATCTGGTCAGCCCGCTGGAGTGCCTGATTAATCCGCTGCACCACATTTGGGACACTGTTTACCGGATACAGACTTTGATCCGGATACATTTGGCCAGCCATGTTTGCATCCGCAGCAACCTGCCAGCCGCTTAAATATATAGCCTTCAGCCCGGCCTTCACTTGTTGCACGGCCTGGTTGCCAGTTAGTGCGCCAAGTGCATTCACATATTCCGGGCCATTGATAAGATTCCACAGTTTTTCTGAACCTTTTCTAGCCAATGTATGGTCGATATCAATGGAACCTTTCAGGCGGTCCACCTCTTCAGCTGAATAGGGCCGTTCCACGTTCATCCAACGAGGATTATTATCCCAGTCCTTTTGCATCTCCCGTACACGGTCATTAAACATATTATTGTCCCCCTTCAATCATTCGGTCATAAGCAGGCAGTGTTAAAAACTCCGCAAATTCATCCTGTTCGACAAGTGTCTGAAACAGGCTGGATGCACTCGGGTATTTCTTCTCCAGTTCTTCCTGCAAAATGTCCTTCACCAATTCTTTGTTATATTCCGCCCATCTTCAAGAACTCCATAGGGATGGCGTATCCATTGCCAAATCTGTGCCCGTGAAATTTCCGCAGTTGCCGCATCTTCCATCAGATGATTGATCGGAACAGCTCCCTGTCCAGCAAGCCATGCGGCAATATATTGACGCCCACGGTTATATTTGTCCGCAATCCTTGTTCCGTCATGTTGCCGGCTGGGACTTCCAGCAAATCTTCCCGGGACACGCTGACATCTTCACGTTTTCTGTCAATCTGGTTGGCCGTTTTCATATTTTCATTAAAAATATCCGTCACAAGCTGTACCATTCCTGGATGTGCCACCCATGTTCCGTCATGCCCGTCGCTCACTTCCCGTTCCTTGTCAGCACGCACTTTGGAAAATGCAGATGCATTTGCTTTTTCATCCCCTTTCACCGGAATTTGTGCCGCCATCCCGCCGATTGCCGGGGCATTCCGCTTATGACAGGTCTGAATAGCTAATTGCGTGTATGCCCGCATGAATGGAACCGTCATCGTAACTTCGGCTCTGTCGGGAAAAATAACGTTTGGATCTCGCTGATATTGCTTAATAAAACTAAAGATATAGTCCCACCGGCCACAATTAAGCCCTGCAGAGTGCTCACGTAGTTCATACAATATCTCATCCATTTCAAATGCCGCTGTTATCGTTTCGATTAGTACAGTTGCTTTAACGGTTCCTTGCGGTATTCCCAGCTCCTCCTGGGCAAAAATGAATACATCGTTCCAAAGTCTGGCTTCCAGATGGTTTTCCAGTTTCGGTAGATAGAAGTATGGTCCCGTTCCGCGCTCGATTAGATCTTTTGCATTGTGATAGAAATATAATCCAAAATCAATGAAACTTGCGGAAACCGGTTCGCCTGTGATGGATACGTGTTTCTCATCCAGATGCCACCCTCGCGGCCGAACCATTAATACAGCAGGATCGCCAGACAGTATATATTCCTTTCCGTTTTCCGCCTGAAAGTCAATTTGTCTCCGAATGGCATTTTTTAAATTAATCTGTCCGTTCATCACGTTTCCCATGAAGGTGAAGTAGCATCTTCAAAGTCAGCCATAAAGGTTTTCGCCCCGGAGTTGAGTGCATTTATCACCATTTTGCGGTCGACAGGACCCGTAATTTCCACCCGCCGATCCTGTAAATCTTCTGGCAATGGGGAAATCATCCAATCCTTTTCACGAACATCCTTCGTTTCAGAAAGAAAATCGAGTTTTTTCCCAATGTTTAATTCTTCCTGAAACTGTTTGCGCTGTTCGAGTAACTGTTTTCTGCGCTCATCAAACTTCTGGTGAAGATGGATGATAAATTTCCTGGCTCCTTCCGTTAAAACGTCAGGAAACGGATCCGCTCCACCTTCCACTTTTAACGCTTCACTTTTTGTTAGCATGAATTTCCCTCCCCTCATTGTTGAACAA